>NZ_DAWBAJ010000007.1:19001-83499 GCF_052306735.1 Dysosmobacter sp.
GCATCCGCCTGATTCCTTCTGCCTATATGGAAACGCATCCGGTGCCGTGGGGAGGATCAGCTCCTCCCCCGGGGGCTCACAGCTCGCAGAGCTTCAGGAGCTCCTCCCAGTTGCGGTCCACTTCCTTTTGGACTTCCTCGATCATCCACTCGTTGCCGGGCTTGAACATGTGGGCAAACCGACCCTGCATCTTCAGATATTCCTCCACCGGCAGCTTGTTCTTGGGCTTGTAGCTGAGGATGTACTTGCCGTCGACCACCTCATACAGCGGCCACACGCAGGTCTCCACAGCCGCCTTGGTGACCTCCATCAGCTTCTCGCTGGGATACCGCCAGCCCCGGGGGCAGGGCGCCATCACGTTCAGGAAAGCCGGGCCCGGGGTGTAGATGGCCTTGTGGGCTTTCTCCGTGATGTCCTTGAAGTTTCCGATGAAGGTGGTCTGGGCCACGTAGGGCACTCCGTGAGCCACCATGATCTTGGTGAGGTTCTTCTTCTGCTGCAGCTTTCCGGGGATCACGCTGCCCGCAGGCGTGGTGGTGGTATCGGCAAAATGAGGCGTGGAGGAGGAGCGCTGGATGCCGGTGTTCATGTAAGCCTCGTTGTCGTAGCAGACATACACCATGTCGTGGCCCCGCTCCATGGCACCGGATAGGCTCTGGAAACCGATATCATAGGTGCCGCCGTCACCGCCGAATGCAATGAATTTCCAGGTCTCGTCGATCTTGCCCCGCTTCTTCATGGCACGGTAGGCCGTCTCCACACCGGAGATGGTGGCGCCCGCGTTTTCGAAGGCGTTGTGGATGAAGCTGTCCTTCCAGGCCGTATAGGGATACATGAAGGTGGAGACCTCCAGGCAGCTGGTGGCGGAGCACACAACCGCGTGATCCTCAGGATTCAGGGCGCGCAGCACCGTCCGCACCGCGATGGGAGAGCCGCAGCCGGCACACATCCGGTGACCGCCGGAAAGGCGGTCCTCCTTCATGACATTCTCTTTCAGATTGTAGCTCATGACTTCTCCCCCTCCTTATTCCCGGACGTCCAGGTACCGGTAGGTCTCACCGGTCTCGCCGGTGGCGGCCACCTTCTCCAGCTCCGCGAAGACATGCTGGATGCTCTCCACCCGCACGTCACGGCCGCCCAGGCCGTAGATGTAATTGATGCCCTTGGGGGCGCTGATGCCGGCGGCGTACAGCGCCGCGCACACCTCCGCGTAAATGGGGCCGCAGTGGGCGTTGAAGCTGTCGTCCTTGTCCATGGCGGCAAAGGCCTTCACATTCTTGAGGGCCTCGGCGATCTCCTCCGCCGGGAAGGGGCGGAAGGCGCGGATCTTGATGAGGCCTACCTTCTTGCCCTGGGCACGCAGCTGCTTAATCGCTTCCTTGGCGGTGCCGGCGGAGGAGCCGATGATGATGATGGCCTCCTCGGCGTCGTCCATCTGATACTTTTCGATGAGGCCGTAGGGCCGTCCGGTCATCTCGCCGAACTCGGCACCCACTTTGCGGATGACGTCCTTGGCATCCATCATGGCCTGGGCCTGCTGGCGCTTGGCCTCCATGTAGTACACGGGGGTGGCGTAGGCGCCCACGGCCATGGGCTCGTCCTTGTTGAGGAGGTAATGCTGGGGATGGTACTCGCCCACGAACTTCTTGACCTTGTCGTCCTCCACCAGCTCGATGTTCTCGATGGCGTGGGAGGTGATGAAGCCGTCCTGGCAGACCATGATGGGCAGGCCCACCGCCTCGCCGATGCGCATGGCCTGGAGATAGTTGTCATAGGCCTCCTGATTGGTCTCGGCAAAGAGCATCAGCCAGCCGGTATCCCGCACGCCCATGGCGTCGGAGTGGTCGTTGTTGATGTTGATGGGGCCGGACAGAGCACGGCAGGAGACCGCCAGGGTGATGGGCAGTCGGTCGGAAGCGGCCACATACAGCATCTCCGTCATGTAGCACAGGCCGCAGGAGGAAGTGGCACTGATGGCCCGGCAGCCCGCAGCCTCGGCACCGATGCAGGTGGACATGGCGGAGTGCTCGCTCTCCACGGCAATGAACTCCGTGTCCACTTCCCCGTTATCCACGTAGGTGGAGAAATACTGGGGGATCTCCGTGGACGGCGTGATGGGGAACGCGCCCATGACATCGGGGTTGATCTGCTTCATGGCAAAGGCAACGGCTTCGTTGCCGGAAAGTCTTTCTCTGATTCCCATATGTCCTTCCCCTCCTTATTTCTCGTCCTTGACCATGGTGATGGCTCCGAAGGGGCAGGCGTTGGCGCAGATGCCGCAGCCCTTGCAGAAGAAGTAGTTGAAATCCTCCCGCTTGCCTTCGGCGCTGACAGGGATGGACATGTCCGGGCACACCGGTACGCACAGCAGGCACTGCTTGCACTTGTCCCAGTCCACCACAGGCTTCATGGTGCGCCAGTCGCCGGTCTCCACCACGGCGGAGGTCCCGCCTTCAAAAATGTTGCACCCCGGGGTGATGTCCTTCCAGGTCACGTCGGGGGTCATATCCTTTGCCAGATGGCTCATCCTACCTGCACCTCCTCCAGAGATCTCTTCAGCGCCCGCATGTTCCCCTCGATGACCTGAGGCTTGCTGGCGAACTTATGCTTGAAGGAGCCCTCCATATCCTTGACGAACTCCTCTTCGCCGATCACACCGGACACCTTCACGATGGCTGCCAGCATGGGAGTGTTGGGGAAGTTCTTGCCCAGCTCCTCCTCGCTGATCTTGCCGGCGTCGATGGTGCACACCTTGCCCTCATAGCCCTTGAGCAGAGGACGCAGCTCCGCGGGAGACTTGCCGGAGTTGATGACGATGGCGCCCTCTTTCTTCAGTCCCGCCGTCACATCCACGGCGGAGAGCAGCGTCTCGTCCACCACCACCACATAGTCGGGATAGTAGATGTTGGAGTGCACGGTGCTTCGCTCCGAGCTGATCCGGTTGTACGCCGTGATGGGCGCGCCCATCCGCTCCGGGCCGTACTCCGGGAAACCCTGGACATACTTGCCCGTGTTGAAAGCAGCGTCCGCCAGCAGCAGCGACGCCGTCTTGGCGCCCTGGCCGCCCCGGCCGTGCCACCGGATCTCTACGATATCGCTCATGCTTCTTCCTCCTTTTTTCTTCTCAGGCCCGCATGGAGATCTCCAGCCTGATCCTGATGGCAACCAGGCTCTCGGGCTCGTTTATTATAATACTACAAAAATATTCCAGATAAAAGGACTCAATTTGTGCAAAAAGCGCGCCGCATGTTGCTCATGGGATCAAGCGCCCGGCAGCCCTGTCAAAATCACACCAGGGTATTCAGAACCGCCTTGAAGTCGGCAATGATATCCTCGGGATCCTCCAGGCCCACGCTGATACGCACCAGGCCCTCAGAGATGCCCGCCACCTTCAGCTCCTCGGCGGAGTAGGTGGAGTGGGTCATAGTGGCAGGATGCTCCACCAACGTCTCGGCATCACCCAGGGAGACGGCAATGACGCACAGCTCCAGCTTGTTGAGGGCGGCGGCAGTGGCGGCCTTGTCGGCCTTGAGCTCAATGGAGATCATGCCGCCGGGCAGCTTCATCTGACGGGCCGCGATCTCGTGGCCGGGGAAGGTGTCTAGACCGGGATAGTAGACCTTGTCCACCGCCGGGTGGCCGGCGAAGAACTCCGCCACCTTCTTGGCATTGGCACAGTGGCGCTCCATGCGGATGTCCAGGGTCTTCATGCCCCGGGCCATCAGGAAGGCGTTGAAGGGGCTCATGACGGCGCCGGTCATATCCTTCAGGCCGAACATCCGGCAGGTGCCGATGAACTCCTTGCTGCCCACCACCACGCCGGCGATGACGTCACCGTGGCCGTTCAGGTACTTGGTGGCGCTGTGGACTACCACATCGGCCCCCAGCTCCAGCGGGCGCTGCAGATAGGGCGTGCAGAAGGTATTGTCCACCATGACCTTGATGGCAGGATTGTATGCGTGTGCCAGCTCCGAGACAGCGGCAATGTCCACGATCTTCAGCGTGGGATTGCAGGGGGTCTCCAGATACACCACCCGGGTCTTGTCGGTAAGGGCGGCCTTCAGGGCCTCCAGATTGGTCATGTCGATGAAGGTGACCTTGACGCCGAACTTGCAGATGCCGTGGTTGAGCAGCGCATAGGTGCAGCCATAGAGGGTATCGCTGGCCACGATCTCGTCGCCGGCTTCCACGCTGCTCCAGATGGCGGTGGAAATGGCGCCCATGCCGGAGGCGGTGGCCAGGGCGTCCTCGCCGCCCTCCAGCTCCGCCATCTTGGCCTCCACCACGCCTACGGTGGGGTTGCCCAGGCGGGAATAGATATATCCGGACTCCTGACCGGCGAAGCGGGCACCGCCCTGCTCCACAGTCTCAAACTCAAAGGTAGAGGTCTGATAAATGGGCGCGCACAGAGCACCGGCATCGTTGGAAGTCTTGCCCGCATGGATCTGACGGGTGGCAAAGCCCAGGTTCTTCTTGTTCATAAAAACGTACCGTCCTTTCTCGACCGTTTCACGTCAATGTTTTGTCTGATTTCCGCTGTTATTTCTTTTTCGTTGTTGAGCGTGTTTTGGCAATAAGAGGTCTGTTAGAAGAGAAGGAGAGCAAAGGGTGTTTCAAAGTCCGTTTTTTACTGGCATGATTTCACAGAAGTTTCGTTTTGAAGAATCACTTTTTTGGTTCTTTCAACTATACTGTAACATGGCTGCCCGAAAAGTGTTAGTACGGTATTTCCTGAATCTGTTCACGCTTTTTTTGATAACCATTTGACAAGATCCGACTGCGGCGTTATAGTGGAAACTGGAAGCGCGGATGAACGGACGAATCATGCAGGAGGGCTGTATATGACGTTCCAGCAGCTTACATACGTGGTGGAGATCTCCAAATGCGGCTCCATCAACAAGGCCGCCCACAAGCTCTTTTTATCTCAGTCCGGCATTTCCACCGCCGTTCGGGAGCTGGAGGAAGAGCTGGGCATCCGCTTTTTCACCCGCAGCAATCGGGGGGTGGAGTTCACACCGGAGGGCAAAGAATTCCTCAGCTATGCCGTCTCCCTGCTGGAGCAGAAGCAACGCATCGAAAGCCTGTACGGCGAATCCTCCAATACTGCCGCCCCCACCCGCTTTTCCGTCTCCACCCAGCGCTACCCCTTTACGGAAGACGCCTTTTTGCGGATGCTGCAGTGTACCCAGGACAACCGCTACTGCTTCTCCATCCGGGAGGCGAGCATGGACGCCGTGATCGACGATGTTTACGACCACCGGGCGGATATCGGCGTCATCTTCTTGACGGAGCTGACGGAAAAGATCATCCGGCGGCTGCTGGACGCCCGGGAGCTGGATTTCCACGAGATCGCCTCCGTATCCCCCTGCATCTACGTTCGCAAGGGCCACCCGCTGGCAAACCGGGACGGGGTCAGTGAGGAAGATCTGGCAGGGTATCCCTATGTCTCCTTTGAGCACAGCCAGGGCGTGGGAACCGACTTTTCCGAGGAGTACCAGATCCTGTCCATCAAAAAGCCTGCCCAGCAGATCAGCGTCAATAACCGGGCCACCATGATGAACGTCCTTGCCAATACGGATGCCTATACCACCGGCAGCGGCCTTCTGGTGGAGCGGCTCACCAGCCAGGCGGTGGTGACTATTCCCCTGTCCGGAAAAACCTGCATCCGCCTGGGCTGGATCCGTCCCCGCAGCAGCAAGCTCACTCCCCAGGCAGCCCAGTTTGTGGGGCTTCTGGATCAATCCATCGCAGAATCCATCGCCTTTACCGATCGCGTCCACCAATCCCTTTGCCATGGTCCCTCTCATTGAACCAGACGCTCAGGCGAAAACAACGCCGGCCCCTGTGGGCCGGCGTTGTTCCTTTGTTACAGCTCCGCTTCCAGATTGGCGGCCTCGGCCTCCAATTCAGCGGCTTCCCGCTCCATGGCGGCTTTCTTCTCAGCCACGCCGGACTCCGCCACATCATACTCCCAGTTCCAGGGATTGCGGCGGCAGACGCCGTCGGCAAAGGGGATGAAGATGGACAGGAGGCCAACCACGGCCAAGACCCAGCAGTACCACAGGTTGGGGATGATCTCGGTGGGGTTCATGGTAATGCCGTAGGCGGTGGTCAGCGTCGCCGCGGAGAGCAGCTGCGCACCATAGGGGATGGCTCCCTGGAGCACGCAGGAGAACACGTCCAGCAAGGACGCGGTGCGGCGGGGATCCACATGATACTCCCGGCTGATATCCTTGGCCATACTGCCGCTGAGGACGATGGCCACGGTGTTGTTGGCGGTGGCGCAGTCCGCCAGGGAAACCAGGGCGGCAATGCCCACCTGGGCGGACTTGTTGCCCTTCATCATGCCCCGCAGCTTGTAAATGAGCCAGGTGACGCCGCCGTTGTGGGTCACCATCTCAGACATACCGCCGCAGAAGAGGGTCAGGAAGAACACCTCGTTCATGCCGGTAAAGCCCGTCCAGATGTTCTGGGCAAAGCCGAAGATATCCAGTGCGCCGGTGGCCATGCCGATGATACCGGCGGCAAAGATGCCGATGGTCAGCACCAGGAACACATTCATGCCCAACAGGGCCAGGATCAAAACCAGCAGATACGGCACCACCTTGACGATGCTGTACTCCAAAGCGCCCATATCAGGCACCACTTCCGGGCGGCCCACCACCAGCAGGATGATAATGGTGATGATGGCGGCAGGCAGTGCGATGAAGAAGTTCACCCGGAACTTGTCCCGCATCTCGCAGCCCTGGGAACGGGTGGCAGCGATGGTGGTATCAGAGATCATGGAGAGGTTGTCGCCGAACATGGCGCCGCCCACGCAGGCACCCACCATCATGGGAATGCTCAAGCCGCCCTTGTCCGCCAAGCCCACGGCGATGGGAACGATGGCGCTGATGGTGCCCATGGAGGTACCGGTGGCGGTGCCCATGAACGCGGAAATGATGAACACGCCGGCAGCCAGGAAATGAACGGGGATCAGGGACAAGCCCAGATTCACCGTGGCGTCCCGTCCGCCCATGGCGGCGGCCACACCGGAGAAGGCACCAGCCAGAAGATAGATCATCAGCATGGTCAGGACGTCCTCGTTGGCGGCGCCCTTTGCGAAGATGCGGAAGCGGTCATTGATGGAGCCCTTGGTCATGCAGAAGGCCACCAGCACCGCAATAAACATGGCCGTCACCGAGGGGAACTGATAGAACGCCATATCCGTTCCCTGTGCCTGGAGGATCAGACCGGCGCCCAGATAAATCACCACAAATACCAAAAACGGGATCAGTGCGGAGCCTCTGCCTTTCTTATTCAAGGTATTGTCCATAATCTTTCTCCTCTACAATTCTGTTTTTCCCGTGTGCACACCCTCGTTTCGTCTGATTGCATAAATTTTTATGGTATCTTGCTCTCTCCTCTGTGCAAAATCATATCATATTTTGCGTGAAAGCCGTTAATACCGATTTCGAATAATGGATTCCCTGTTTTTATGATAACCAGCATCGCCCCCGGCTCCCGTTCCAAAAAGTAAATATGTGTAGATATCAGGTAAAAATCCCCATAAAACTTCCGCAGGAAACGATTACCTCTCACCTTTTCCCGGCAGATTTACCGATATGCCTGCCGCCCGCCTTCCCGGACCGACATCTCTTTCTCTATAGTCCGCATCTATACTAAGAATGATACACGCTTTCCGGGGCAGTCCCCGCATCTGTTGCAGCCGGGATATGCGGCCCGTCGGGGAAAGGCGTCAAAAGAACCCGTTCCCCAAAGAGAACGGGTTCTTTTTTCAGCTGCTTAGGAAAGGGCGGTTTCGGCTTCCCCGGGTATCCGGCCCTGTGGGCCGTCCTCCTGACGGGGCATTTCAGAAGGCCCATGGCCGTCACCCATCTGTCCGCCGCCCCGGCCGCCGGTCATGGCGCCGGGATTTTCCTCGGAACCGTCGTTGGTGGTCACATCGCCGCCGTTGTTGGTATAGGTACCGTCGGCATCCAACGCGGTATCCCCGTTTCCGTTGCAGGTGAGATCCAGGGTGCCGCCGTTGATGGTGAGGGCTCCGTTGGAGTCGATGCAGTCCCCCTGGGAGACAATGGTGAAGGTGCCGCTGTTGATGACGATCCAGCTGTCGGAAGAGGCAGAGAATTGATCCTGCTGGGGCCTCCCGCCGCCGAAGCCGGAGCTGTCCGCCCCTCCGGCGGCGTTGATACCGTCATCCTGAGAGGTGATCGTAAAGTCTCCGCCGTCAATGGTGACCGTCAGGCCCTCGATCCCCTCGTAGCAGTACGGGATGTCGAAGGTGCCATTCTGGATGGTGACAGCCCCATCGGAATGGAGCGCGTCATCTCCGCTGCGCAGCGTGAAGGTGCCTGCCGTGATCAGGATGTCTCCGTTGGCATGGATGGAGTCATCCGCCGTATCCGCCGTAAAGCTCCCCCCATTTACAGTAATGGAATCATCTGCCTTGAGGCCCTTTTCACTGACAGAATCTGTCTCTGCCTCCTCCGTCTGGGCAGGCTCCTCCGGAGTGGCGGGAGCCTGGCCGGGGGCTCCCCGCTGGCCGGGATCAAAGCTCTCGCCGGTGTCCATGGTCACGCTGGCACTTCCCTCCCCGGTGGTCAGGTCAAAGGTGCCTCCGTCCACCCGCAGCGCCCCGCTGGCGCTGACGGCGTCTCCCTGGGCCCGGATGGTATAGCTGCCGCCGGCAATGTACAAACAGCCCAAAGCGGCATCGTCGGCATTCTCAGCGTGGAGGCCGTCCTTGCCGGAGGTGATGGCAAAGCTGCCGTCCGAGATGGACAGGCTGTCCTTCCCTGTCAGACCGGTGCTTGCGGCCGTGATGGTATAGTTTCCCCCGGCCACCACCAGGTCGTCCTTGGACACCACGCCGTGTCCCGCCTGAGCCTGGATGGTGAGGCTGCCGGAGCCGTTGAGGGTCAGATCCGTCTTGGCAAAGATCACCGCGTCGATGTTGTTGTCATCGATGGCCTCATAGGTCCCGCCGTTGGTCAGGGTATTCTCCGTTCCCTCCGCCAGGGTCACAAATACCTTATCCGCCTCCAGGGCGTAGATGGCGGCGGAAGCGGCACTGGTGATATCCGCCCCGGCCAGCACCAGCTGGACCTTGTCCGTGTCCCCCGCGTTGACCACGATCTGTCCCTCCGTCAGGGTTCCGGAGAGGAGGAAGGTTCCCGCGTCGGTGATGGTCACCCGGCCGCCGTCAACAGTGACCGCGTCGGAGGAACAGGAAGCAGTCTCCCCGTTGAGTTCAATAGAGACTGCCGTGCTCTCGTCATAGGTGCCTGCCAAATCCCGGTCGCTGAACAACCCGTCCGGATCCACCACCGCGGTACCGGCAGTATCCGTTGATTCACCCGGGCTGGCCTCATCGTCGGCGGAGGCTCCGCACCCGCTCAAAAGCACCATCAGGCAAAGAGTCAGGGAAAGCACGGTTTTTCTCACGAAGATACGCATATACTCCTCCTTACAGGCTGACCGCCGTGGTATCCTGATGGCACAAAGAGAGCTCCAGGTTTCCATTGCGCAGCCGCAATTCGTCCAGGAAGCGTTTCTCCTGGGCGGGATCCTTCAGTGTCAGGTCATAGGTCAGCTTAAAAAGGCTCCCCATATTGGTGGTCTTCACCTGGGTCAGGGTATACCCGGTGGCATACTGCTCCAGAACCGGATCAAACACACCGGCATAGTCCAAATCCTCGGGGATCGTGATATGCAGGGTGCGCAGCCGGGGCATCCCCCGCCGCCCGCCCAGATCCAGGGCGGTGTACACCATGGTCACGCCTCCCAGGATCAGCGTAAAGAGCACCGCATAGCCCAGATACCCCATTCCCGTAATGAGGCCCGCCCCCATGGCCACGAAAATGGCCCCAATCTCCCGGGCGGAGCCGGGAGCGGATCGAAAGCGCACCAGGCTGAACGCTCCGGCCACCGCCACGCCGGTTCCCACGTTGCCGTTGACCATCATGATGACCACGCACACCACTGCCGGCAAAATGGCCAGCGTGACGGCGAAGCTCCTGGTAAATGCGGAGCGCCACAGGGTCATGGCGCACAGGATCAGACCTATGACCAGAGAGACACCCACGCACAAAAGGAATTCCCCCGGCGTGATGGTGGCGGTCAGCTCCGTGTCAAAGATCCCGCGAAACAGGCTCTCAGGCATACCGTCTCACCTCCTGCTGTTTTTCCAGCAGCATCTGCCGGTAGGCACTGCCGTATTTGGAAAAAGACGTCTGAAAAATCTTCTGCTCCGGCAGGGTCCGGGCCATCCAGAGGGGCATGGCACCGGCCACTTTCAGCTCCATAAGTACCTGATTGGGATCCAGCAGCGCACTGCCCCAGGGGTCGGAGTCCAGGGTCATCGCCTGACGGCGGTAGCGGATCTCCCGGTCAAAGGTCACCCGGAACTCCGCGTCCTCCCTTCCTCGGTAGGCATCCCGTTCATAGGAGAGGAACACCGCCGGGGCAAGATCCTGATAAAATCCCACAGCATAGGCAAGTTCTCCGCCAATCTGGGTGCCGGGCCAGGGTGCCTCACCCGCCAGGCACGCAAGAGCCTGCTCCTGAGGCAGGGCAAGGCGGCGCTTATACACCACGGAGCGGTATTTCTTCTTCAGTTCCACAAAGACCTCCTCCCCCATGGCGGCACGGCCATAGCTGCGCACCCGCAGCTTCTCCTTGTACACGGGCTTCTCCAGACTCCGGCGGATCAGCCGGAACCCGGGCGTATCCAAATAGAGATTTCGGATGGAGCTGTGGCTGTATTCATCCGCCACCATATACGGCGCCATGGCAGCGAGCACTGCTTCCTGCTGCCGCCGGGTCATAAGGTACTTATATTCATAGCGTTCAAACACCATTTTCCTGTTCAATGGCCGGTTCCCCCTTGTGTTCTGGAATGCAGGTGATTGTACGGGGTGAACCATAACTGAACTTAAAAGAGGGGCGTTTTTCCTGTTTATGGGAAAATTTTTCCCATACTCCGGCCAGGCTTTTAGCTGCATTTAAAGTTCCTGCGCTATCCTGAAGTTATAATATCCCCTGACGGCAAAGGAGACATGGGAAGATGCGCATTTTGCTTGCGGAGGATGAGCGCTCGCTGTCCCGGGCCATCATCGCCCTGCTGGAACGAAACAACTATTCCGCCGACGCGGTCTATGACGGCCAGGAGGTCCTGGCCTATCTGGAGGCGGGAAATTACGACGCGCTGATCCTGGACTGGATGATGCCCAAGCTGGATGGGCTCTGTGTTTTGCGGGCGCTGCGGCAGCGGGGAAACCGGATCCCCGTGCTGATGCTTACCGCCAAGTCCGAAGTGGACGACAAGGTTCTGGGCCTGGACAGCGGCGCCAACGACTACCTCACCAAGCCCTTTTCCACTCAGGAGCTCATGGCCCGGATCCGGGCCATGACCCGCAGCCAGACCGGCCAGTTCACAAGCCGCCTCACTTTCGGAAACATCACCCTGGATCAGGCCACCTTTGAACTCTCCTCCCCCTCCGGCAGCTTCCGCCTGGCCAACAAGGAGTTTCAGATGATGGAGCTGCTGATGCGCAACCCCCGGCAGCTGATCCCTACGGAGCGGTTCTTGGAGCGGATCTGGGGCTATGACAGCGACGTGGAGCTGAATGTGGTGTGGGTCTATATCTCCTACCTGCGCAAAAAGCTTGCCGCCCTGCGGGCAGACATCCAAATCAAAGTCACCCGGAACGCCGGCTATTCCCTGGAGGGCCGCCCATGATCAAAAAGCTGCGGGCCAAGCTGATCTTGGCTTCCATGTTCTCCCTGGCATTGGTTCTGCTCATTATCTTGGGCGGCGTCAACCTCATGAGCTATCAGAACGTGGTCTCCGACGCGGATTCCGTTTTGACGGTACTGGCCTCCAACAACGGCGCATTCCCCAGGCCTCAGGGAGGGCTCCGGGGCGAGGGCAGCGCAGCCCCCGGCGCTCCGGAAGGGGGCAAGCCCTTTCTGACCGGCCCCGGCATGTCTCCGGAAACCCCCTATGAGTCCCGGTATTTCTGGGTGCTGCTGGGAGAAAACGGCCAGGTGATTCAGACTCAGACGGATCAGATCGTAGCCGTGGACGAAGCGGACGCCGATGCCTACGCCGCAACGGTATGGGCTTCCGGGCGGACAAGCGGATTCCTGGAGGATTACCGCTATCTGGTCAGTCAGGAGGCAGACGGAACCCGGATCATCTTTCTGGACTGTCACCGAAGCCTGTCCTCCTTCCGAATCACGCTGATGGCCAGCGCCGCCTTGTCCCTGCTGGGTCTGGGCGCGGTGCTGGTTTTGCTGCTGCTTCTCTCCCGGCGTATCGTCCGGCCCATGGCGGAGAGCTATGAAAAGCAAAAGCGGTTCATCACCGACGCCGGTCATGAACTCAAGACCCCTCTGACCATTATCAGCGCGGACACCGATCTTGCGGAGATGGAGTGCGGAGAAAACCAGTGGCTGGCGGACATCCGCCGCCAGGCCCAGCGCCTGACAGGCCTGACCAACGATCTGGTCTACCTCTCCCGGCTGGAGGAAGCACAGCCCCGGATGCAGTGCATCGAATTTCCCATTTCCGACGTGGTGGAGGAAATGGCCCAGTCCTTTGCGGCTCCTGCCAGAAACCAGAATCAGGACTTTGCCCTCCGGATCCAGCCTATGCTGGCCTATACCGGAGATGAAAAGGCCATCCGGCAGCTGGTTTCCATTTTGATGGACAACGCCTTAAAATACACGCCCTCCGGCGGGTGGATCTCCCTGCAGCTGGAAAAGCAGGGCCGGGCCCTGGTGCTGACGGTCTCCAACTCCACAACCCAGGCTCTGAACCAGGAGAGCGTCGCCCACCTCTTTGACCGTTTTTACCGCGTAGACCCCTCCCGGAGCAGCCATACCGGAGGCTACGGCCTGGGGCTGTCCATTGCTAAGGGGATCGCAAGTGCCCACAAAGGCCGGATCCGAGCAGACAGCCCCGACGGATCGTCTCTTGTGATACAGGTCACACTTCCTCTCAATGCAGACCGCCGGGCCTCCAAACGGGAACGGATCGGTTAAAGCCCAATATCCCAGTAAAAACAAGTTCAGAAGGTGGAAAGGGAAAATCCTTTTCATCTGCCGGGCACGCTGCCCGCTTCGCAGGACCGGTGGGTGAAGTTCTCCGCAGCTCCCATATGCACCTTCACTGCCGGAAGACTGCCTGCATAACCGTCTGTGCAGGGGCATTTGGCAAAACATGACTGGGAACCGGCCGAAGGATTCCCAGTCATGCAGAAGAAACAGATCGCCTGCTGTCGGATACACGTCTCCATGAATTCGTACGCAACAATATGGATCAGACCATGAGAGATTCTATGTCCCGGGATATTCCCCAGCCCGGACAGCTCTCCTTTCACGGGATCACGTCCATACCGCCAGCTTATTTTTTGAAATATAAAACCTTGGCCAGCTCAATGTACAGCCGGTCACGCTCCCGGATGGCCGCATCCGCCTTATCGCCGCTGTAATCATAGAATCCCTGACCGCTCTTGACGCCCAGTTTTCCAGCTTCCACCATCTCATGGAGCCGCTTGTTCCCTACCTTGGAATCATCCAGCTCCGCATTCAGATAGCTGTTGATATGGTCGAACGTATCCAATCCGCCGAAGTCTGCCACACCGAAAGGACCCAGAGCCGCATAGCGAAGCCCCATGCCGGCCTTGAGTACCGTGTCCACGTCCTCAAAGGTGGCAGCACCGATATCCACAATGTGCAGTGCCTCCCGCAGCAGGGCAAACTGGATGCGGTTGATGATAAAGCCGTTGATATCCGCCACCACCACCGGCTGCTTGCCCAGGCTCTCTACCAGAGAGCGCATCTTCTGTACGTTCTCAGGGCTGGTCTTCTCTCCGGCAATGATCTCGCACAGCGGCAGCAGATGAGGCGGGTTCAGCCAGTGCTGACCCATGAACCGCTCCGGGTACTTACAGGCTTTGGCAATGTCGGTGATGTGAAGTCCGGAAGTATTGGTAGCCAGCAGGGCATCCTCCGGTACGATCTGGGAGATCTCCCCCCAGAATGCCTGTTTGGCATCCAGATCCTCTACAATGTTCTCCACCACCAGCGCCGCATCCGCAAAATCCGCTTTCTCCGTGGTCATTTTGATTCGGGCCAGCAAGTCTTCGGATTCCTGGGTGGTCAGGATCTCCTCCTTGACAAATGTCTCCTGGTTCAGTCTGATCAGATTTTTGGCCCGCTCCAGCCCGGAGGCACTGCGGTTATAGAGCACCGTATCCCATCCGGCCCGGGCATACACCTGCGCCAAAGAAGCGCCCATGGTTCCTGCCCCTGCCACAACCACCTTGTTCTGCTTTTTCATCCCCTTCATGCTCCTTTCTAATGTCATTGACCCACGGCCTGACGGAAAACCGCCAGCGACTGGGCCGCATCCACAGGGAAATTCCGCGTTTCTGCCTCCACGCTGGCGCTTCCGTCATATCCAAGGGCGCGGAGTTTTGTCAGAATCCTTGTCAGGTCCTCCAGATCCGCCGGGCCGGGATATTCCCGGGCATACGCCGGAGCGCAATGACTGAAATGCGTATGGCGCACGTACGGAATATACGGTTCAATCGCCAAACGGTCCTCCCCCATGACCTCCATATGGTAAAAGTCCAGCACCATAAAGAGATTCGGAGCAGCGACCTTTTCAATCAGCCGGAGGGCATCCTCCGTCCGATTGGCATAATCACACATATGGCTGTGTACGGCCTCAAACAGCACCCGGATGTTTCGTTTTGCCGCTTCCTCCGCTGTAATCTCCAAAAAGCGGCAGCACTGTTCCTCCGCCAGCTCTTCCGGATACCCAGCAGGCAGCCGGCGGGCTGTGGGTGCGCCGATTCCCACATTTTGAATCTGGAGCTGCGCCCCCCGGTCCAAAAGGCGCTGTGCATAGTCCCGAACCGCTTCCGGGTCAAATCCCTCGCCCACGATAGCGGGCTGCTGGTGGCAATAGTCGTTGAAGCCGATGCACGGCACGCCTGTCCGGTGAATCTCTTGGACCAGCTCCTGCCATTGTGCCTGCTCCATATAGCGCACTTCGTGTCCGGACAGCTCAATAAAGTCATAACCACATGCCGCAAGGGCCCGGTAGTTCTCTGCTTTCGTACAACAGCCGAATTTCATCATTTGCTCCTCTTCCTTTCTCCCGGACTGTCCGCAAATTCCCCTCCACCGGTTCTTTGCATCGGAACTCTTAAATAGGGTTCCCGCTAGATTCCGCGTAATCTCCACTCTGCAGGCAGCCTGATGGTCCCTCCCCCGCTCTTCCGACAGGTCAAATCTATCATACCAAAATTACCTGCATGTTCCAATCAGTCCGACAGGTTGATACTTGCAGTATATCTGATTTTTACGATTTTGCAAACAGCCCCCGGATGGCGTTCAGCACGGCCAGGATCATGACGCCCACATCCGCAAAAACAGCCAGCCACATATTGGCAAGGCCCAAGGCTACCATAACCAGGCAAACCAGTTTCACACCAATGGCCAGCACAATGTTCTGGTAGACGATCCCCAGACACTTACGGGAAATTTTGATGGCTTTGGAAATCTGCAGGGGGTCATCGTCCATCAGCACCACATCGGCTGCCTCAATGGCGGCGTCGGAGCCCATGGCCCCCATGGCGATGCCGATGTCTGCCCGGCCCAGCACCGGCGCATCGTTGATGCCGTCGCCCACAAAGGCCAGCTTTGCCTTCTCCAGTTTCCCCGTCAGAAGCTCTTCCACCTTCTCTACCTTGTCCGCCGGAAGCAGCTCACTGTACACTTGGTCGATACCCAGTTCTCCGGCCACCTGATCGGCCACTTTTTTGGCGTCTCCCGTGAGCATCACCGTCTTTTGTATGCCGGCAGATTTCAGCTCCCGGACGGCTTGTTTGGCATGAGGCTTCACCACGTCCGAGATCACGATGTGGCCCATGTACTTGCCGTCAATGGCCATGTGAATGATGGTGCCCACGCTGCGGCAGCCGATGTAGGGTACGCCAAGATGTTCCATAAGCTTGCCGTTTCCCGCCGCCACCTGATGTCCGTCCACCTGGGCGATGACCCCGTTGCCGCTGAGTTCCTGAACCTCCCCTACGCGGCTGCGGTCAATGGGCTTCCCATAGGCTTTCTGGAGGCTCTTGCTGATGGGATGGGAGGACGCACTCTCAGCCAGTGCCGCATACTCCACCAGCTTCGCGTCCTCCAGCTTACTGTGGTGGATGCCGTTGACTTCAAAAACGCCCTGAGTCAGGGTTCCGGTCTTGTCAAACACCACGATTTTCGTTTGAGACAGGATCTCCAGGTAATTGGAGCCCTTGACCAGTACGCCGGACTTGCTGGCTCCGCCGATCCCCGCAAAGAAGCTCAGCGGGATGCTGATGACCAGCGCACAGGGACAGCTTGCCACCAGGAAGGTGAGCGCCCGGTAGATCCAAGTCTCCCAGTCCGGGCTCCGCCCCATACCCAGCACGAAAACCAGCGGAGGAAGAATGGCCAGTGCCACGGCCCCATAGCACACCGCAGGGGTATAGATCCTGGCAAAACGGGAGATAAAGTCCTCCGACTTGGACTTGCGGGAGGATGCATTCTCCACCAGATCCAGGATCTTGGACACGGTGGACTCCCCGAAGGCCTTGGTGGTCCGGATCTTCAGAAGGCCGGTCATGTTGATGCAGCCGCTGATGATCTCATCGCCTGCCCGAACCTGGCGGGGCAGGCTCTCCCCGGTAAGGGCAGCAGTATTCAGCGTGGAGGTTCCCTCTGTCACCGTTCCGTCAATGGGAACCTTCTCCCCCGGCTGAACCACAATGACTGTACCAATCCCCACCTCGTCCGGATCCACCTGTTCCAATTTTCCATCCCGCTCAATGTTGGCATAGTCCGGACGAATGTCCATCAGATCGCTGATGTTCCGACGGCTCTTGCCCACAGCATAGCTTTGGAACCACTCCCCCACCTGGTAGAACAGCATGACGGCGATGGCTTCCAGGTAATCTCCGTTTTCGTAGACAGCCAGCGCCAGCGCACCCAAAGTCGCCACTGCCATGAGAAAGTTCTCATCAAATACCTGACCATTCCGAATCCCTTTCCAGGCTTTCCTCAAAATATCATGGCCGATGATGTAATAATCCACCAGATAGGCCGCCAACCGCACCCAGCGGCCGGCAGCTCCCAACCGGTTGAACGCCTCAGCCCCTACGCATTGAAGTCCCAGCAGCACCACCACAGCCGCCAGGATCCGCCAGAGCATGATCTTCTGCTTTCTCGTCATACCGCTCCGGTCATTTTGCCCAATCAGGAGAAGGATCACAGCCAACAGGGCTACAAGGACTAATAAAATATTGACAATCAGTTCCTGCATCACAATCACGCTTTCTGTTCTTGCTTCGTCATGGATCTGTATATTCCGTCATTACAGGAAAATCTCGCAGTCAGGCTCCACCTTCTTACAGGCCTTGACCACATCGCCCATCACGCAGGCGGCATCCTTCCCTTCTTCAAATTCCACCATCATCTTCTGGGTCATGAAATTCACGGTGGCCGCCTTGACACCGCCGGTCTTGCGGGCAGCCTCCTCCATCAGATTGGCGCAGTTGGCACAGTCCACTTCGATCTTGTAAGTCTTTTTCATCGTAAAAACTCCTCTCATTGCTTTTAAACGCTTAAATAATTAAACAATCGTTTAACTTTACTGCCATCATAGCATCCTTTTTTCTGACGTCAATCGGTTTTGCCGACATCCTGCCGTTTGGGTAAAAAGCGCTTCCATTTGGGAAAAGAAAACGGGAGCCCTGCGGCTCCCGCTATCTTTTTCAGGCCAACGGCCCGGATCTCCCCTCATGCTGACAGGGGCTCCTCTCACTCTTCACAGTCTGTTCTGCTCGCCCCAGTCGCACATCTGGTCTAAAATAGGAATCAGGGATTTGCCCCGCTCCGTAAGGCTGTATTCCACCTTAGGCGGAATCTGGGGATATTCCTCCCGGTGAACCAGCTGATCCGCTTCCAGCTCCTTCAGGGTGGAACTGAGGGTTTTGTAGGAGATCTCCCCAATGTACTTTTTCATCTCATTGAACCGAACCACACCAAAACACATGAGGGTATAGAGAATCGTCATTTTATATTTGCCGTTGATTAAAGACAGCGTATAGCTGAAGCCCGTATCGGCCAGATTTGCGGTGGAGATGCAGGCTTTATATGCTTCTGCTTCCTTCATGTACACTTTCCCCCCGGTAAGTACCAAACTTTCATGGAAGTATCGCACTTTTATGTGCGTACTTGTTCTTTCTTCCATTCTTGCTATGATTGTAATATCAGCAGAAGAGAAAGTCAATCTTACCAACATAAGGAGGAACAATTATGAGCAAGAACATCGTTGTAATCACAGGCAGTCCCCGGAAAAACGGCAACAGCTTTGCCATGACGGACAGTTTCATCAAGGCGGCGGCGGAAAAGGGTCATACCGTCACCCGCTTTGACGCAGCCTTTTTGAAGATCGGCGGCTGCCATGCCTGCGAGACCTGCTTCAAAACCGGAAAAGCCTGTTCTTTCGATGATGACTTCAACACCATCGCCCCGGCCATCCTGGATGCCGACGTCATTGTCTTCACCATGCCGGTTTACTGGTACTCCATCCCCGCTCAGATCAAGGGTGTCATCGACCGGATCTATTCCCTGGTGGTGGGCGGCAAGGATATTGCCGGAAAGGAGTGCGCCCTGATCGCCTGCTGTGAGGAGGACGACCTTTCTGTGCTGGACGGAGTGCGCATCCCCATGGAGCGCACTGCCGCTCTGAACAAGTGGAAGATGGTGGGTGAAGTGTTGATTCCCGGGGTCTTAAATGCAGGGGATATTGCAAAGACAGATGGCTGCCGACAGGCCGCCGCGCTGGCTGATAAAATCTGAGAAACAGCGGCAATCTGCTTCGGGGACATGACCGCTCCGGCGCGCTGCTGATGGCTGCGGAAGGACACGGCTTCGAAGACGTGCTGACCTACTACAACCACCTGATGGAACATCTTCAGTGGAAGAATCTCGGTGCTGTCCTGGCCGGCGGCAACGGAGAGGCGGGGGATATCACCGGAAAACCGGAGCTGCAGCAGGCCTATGATCTGGGAAAATCCATTTCATAACCACGCTTTATCCAACGGCATCACGCCCAAAATGCAAAAGGCCGGAGCTTCTTCGCTCCAGCCTTCTTTTTACTGCGGGATTAGGGTCGTTTTCGCTGCCCGGTATTGTCCGATCCCCGGATCTCCTCGTGGTAGAAGTAGTCCACGATCACCGGGTGGCCCGGCTCCGCCCGGCCATAGGGCAGCTCGTTGTCCACGAAGGGACAGCCGTTTTCCGCAGCCAGCCGGGCTGCCTGCTCCTCCAGAGCCCGGAAATAGCTGCGGTCTTTCTTGCTGTAAATGGCATGATACAGCGGAACCAGATGGGGGTACTTTTCTCCGATGTAGTCCAGGATCTCCTGCTTGAACCCACCCCGCAAGTTCAGGTTCTCCAGCCATACCAGGTCGCACTGATCCTTGGCCCGCTGGAAGATGGCCTCAAAATCCGTAATGCCGGGAAAAACCGGCGAGATAAAGCAGACGGTGCGGATGCCCGCGTCATAGACCTGCTTCATGGCGGCCAGCCGACGTTCAATCCTCACCGCCTTGTCCATATCCGCCCGAAAGGCTTCGTCCAGCGTGTTGATAGACCAGGAAACGGTTACCTTTCCCATTTCCTTAAGCAAGTCAATGTCCCGGATCACCAGGTCGGATTTTGTGCAGATGAGGATCTCAGCACCGCTGCCCCGGAGCTGTTCCAGCAGCCTGCGGGTATTCCCAAACTGTTCCTCCTGGGGCAGGTAACCGTCGGTCACCGAACCGATGACCACCCGCTGCCCCCGGTATTTTTGAGGATCCCGGATCTCCGGCCAGTGCTTCACATCCAGGAAGGTCCCCCATGGCTCTGTGTGGCCGGTAAAGCGCTTCATAAAGGAGGCATAGCAGTACTTGCAGCCGTGGGTGCAGCCCACATAGGGGTTTACGGAATACCCCCCCACCGGCAGGCTGGATTTGGTCATGATAGTTTTCGTCTCCACATCCCGGATCAGGATGCCGTTTTCTATAATTTCCGCCATTTCCTCTGCTCCTCCAATACCCGGCAGAAAGCCGGGGGCAACTCCTGCACCATCTGCTCCTCTCCCATAATGGGAAGCAGGTCTTCCTTCATAAAAACCGGGATTCCCAGGTCGTGTGCCTGGCCGGTCAGATTCCACACCCACTGCGGCTTGGATACGGCCTTTCCTTTCCGGCGGCCGGTCTCCGTTCCAATGACGATCCACTCGATCCCAGTCAGATCCACCTGGCCGACATCATCGAACATCGGCTCAAAGGTCACATGGTAGTGTCCGCCGCGGATATGCTCCCGCAGCGCCCGTATACGGTTCTTCTCCTTGCAGGAGGTAACGGTCACACCGAACCATGCGTTGTCCAGGGCGGAGGAAAAGGAAATTTCCTCCGGCCGTTTGGTCAGGAACAGATATTGGTGCTGGGGATTGCGCTCCATCCTGGCAAATACCTCGTCCCGCCATTCCGGCCTCCAGCCGGAAAAGTCGCTCATCCCGGTAAGCAGAAAGATCTGAGGCCGGGCCTTCTCCATCAGCCGCAGTTTATGGGGGAAATACTCCGGCTTCTCAAAATCCTCCGTCATATGGAACCGCCGGACATTGTTTCTGGCATAGCAGTAGCTGCAGCCAATCGTACAGCCGATAACCAGATTCATATTCTGGATCAGGGATTTGATGCAAACCGACATTGGATTCTCCCCCCTGTATCGTTTCAGTCCTCAGCCTTCCACAGCGGGGGCAACTTTGCCGAAGCCGTTCCAGGCACAAAGCCCTTTCTTGTTCTCATCCCCCAGGAACTTGTCCACCCGGCAGATGTGCAGGATGTGATCGCCCACTTCCACAGACTGCTGCAGCGTGGCCACCATGGCAAGGCGGGTATCTGCGGGGATCTGGATGTCACTGCCTTCCACAGCGGTCATCTCGATATGGTTTTCCGCAACTTTATTGGCGGTGGCACCGGTGGTGCTGCCGCAGGCCATGACAGCCCGGGCCAGGCTCTCTCCCGGAACCGTCACAATCACTTTGCCGGTCTCCCGCACCCGCTTGCCGGTGTGGGACTGCCTTCCGGCGGCAAAGGCGATCATAGGCGGGTTGAAGGACAAATAGGTGACAAAGCAGATGGGGGCCAGGTTGGTGGTTCCGTCCTTGTTCTGAGAGCAGATCAAGGTAAGAGGATTGGGGGAGGTAAAGACAGTGGCCTCCATGATGTTCAGTTCTTTCATAAAGTTTAGACCTCACTCTCTGTGTTTTCTGTGATTGACACGCCCTTTCGGCATCGATATAATGATTATACTTGGAAGAAATAAAGGTGCAAGTACGCAGAATATTTGTACTTGGTACGAAAAGCCATACTGAGAGAGAAGGCCCGGCCTATGAACCGATCCATGACCTATGAGGAATTTCAAAAGAGAGTCAGCAGCGTCATTCTGACAGAAAGCGGAAATTGCCCGGTCACACCGGTAGTTCAGATGCTCCAGGGGAAATGGAAGCTCCAGATTATCTATGAACTCTGCATCCAGTCTCCCATGCGGTTTGGAGAACTGAAGAAGATGCTCAAGCCCATCACCAACACCATGCTCACCAACGCCCTGAAAGAGCTGGAAGCGGATGGTTTGGTGCATCGGGAGCAGTACAACGAGATCCCGCCCCGGGTGGAGTATTCCCTGACGGAAAAGGGACAGGATCTGCTGCCCGTTTTCTATGCCATCTTCCAGTGGGGCATGAAGTACATCCCCTGATACGCGGAAACCGGACGATCTCCCTTATCATGTAAAAACACCGGGATGGACTGACTGTATCAGCCCATCCCGGTGTTTTTTGTCATGCTTCACATGGGACGGTCACACTCCGGCGCTTTGCAGAAGCAGGTTTCTTCATGAGAATGGATGACCCCCACCGCCTGCAGGTATGCGTAGACGGTGACCGTTCCCACAAACTTCATCCCCCGCCTTTTCAGATCCTTGGAAACGGTGTCCGACAGGTCTGAGGAAACCTTTCCGGTCTCACAGACGACGTTTCCCTGGGTCCAGTGCCAGAGATAGCGGTCAAAGCTCCCCCACTCCCGGCGAATCGATTTGAAAACTCTGGCGTTGTTCACAGCGGCGCGGATTTTCAACCTGTTGCGAACGATGCCGGGATCCTGTTCCAGCGCCGCAAGTTTCTCTTCCCCATAGGCACAGACCATCTCCAAATCAAAGCCATCAAAAGCCCTGCGGAAAGCCTCCCGCTTATTAAGGATACATTCCCAGGAAAGCCCTGCCTGGAAATTCTCCAGGATCAGCATCTCGAACAGTTTCCGGTCATCATGAACCGGCACGCCCCACTCCTCATCATGATAGCGAATGTAGAGGGGATTGCCGGGGTTGGCCCAGCGGCACCGGGTCTTTCCATCTGGCCACTGCATGCGTAGTTCCTCCTTACTGCCCGTTTCAGGCTCTGAGAAAAGCCTGAAGCTGTTCCCTCTGCTGTGCAAAATCCCGCAGGCCAAGGTCGTACAGCTCCCGCTCCGCGTCCTCTTTGATGGAGTAAGTCCCGACATGGATCGGCTCACTGGCTGCGAAGACGAACGCAACCCCCTGCCGTTCCAGGGAAAACACATCTTTCATATTCTCATTGTAGACGATATGGCGCCGCTCTATGGCATCCACGATGTTGGGGTAGCTGCGGCAGACCCGGCTGTACAGTCTCCGCATACCCTGGGGCTTTCGTACATAGTCCCGGTTCTTGGAGAGGATGACCACCAGCTTCCCGCAGCCCTGCTCCAGGGCGCGGCGAACCGGAATCGCATCGGTAAGGCCCCCGTCAAAATAGGGCACCCCATTGAGCTCCACCGGATGACACACAACCGGTATGGCGCTGGAGGCCATGATCAAACGGTAATCATCCTGCTTCATCATCTCCCGGCCAAAGTACTCCGGCTTTCCCGTCAGGGCGTTTGTGACCACAGCCTCATACTCTGCCGGATTTTTCATAAAAGCGTTGAAATCCAGCGGATCCTGTCCTTCCGCGCAGGTCAGTTCTCCGTAGATGTACTGCAGTCCAAACAGATCCCCCGTTTTCATCAGGCTTTTCAGGCCAAAGTAGCGGGGAGAGTGGATGTGCTCTGTAAAAAAGCGGAGATTTCTGCCCCGCTGCCCGGCCAGATAGGATGCCAGATTTCCCGAACCGGCAGAGACGCCGATGCAGTAGTCAAAGGAAATCCCGGCATCCAAAAAAGCATCCAGGATCCCGGCATTATAGGCGCACTTCATCCCTCCGCCTTCCACAACAAGTCCAATTTTTCCCTGTTCCATGAGCCATTCCTTCCTGCCCTGCGCGCTTTAAAAGACAATCCCTCCGTGCTGCGTCCATGCACTGCCCGGGGCTCCGGCATCATATTTCACGCGCCGCCCGCAGCACTGGTCCAGAGGAGCTATCCAGTCCAGAGAGCGGTCCCGGGCGCCCTCCATTTAACTAACAGCAATCATCCTAACATCCTCTTGCGCCTCTGTCAACATGTTGTTATAATTAAATTAACACCCAAGAAGAAGGGGGAATTGATCCTTGAAATACCCCACCAAGCTCAGCGACGCCGTCCACATCCTGGCTTTTCTCGCTCTGCATCCCGGATCCGACCTCACCAGCGATAAAATCGCCGAGAGCATCCATACCAACCCCGCATACGTCCGTCAGCTGATGTCCGCCCTGCGAAAAGGCGGGCTGCTCACCAGCGTCAAGGGGCATCCCCGGCCGTCACTGACCCGGACACCCAGACAGATCACGCTGCTGGATGCCTACCGTGCGGTTGAAGGGGACAAGCCGCTCCTGCATCAGGACACCCACACCAATCCCGCCTGCGGCGTCGGCGTGAATATCCAGCTGGCACTGCGGGACTGCTATGACCTGGTGCAGCAAAAAGCCGAGGAGGCAATGCAGGGCATTACACTCCAGGAAATCCTGGAGCGTTACGAGGACAGGCTAAACGCACCCGGATAAGGCGATCCCCTTCCAGATCGGGGGTGGGATCCCCCTCTTCCTGCTCAAGGATTTCCCTTTGGGCGAAAAGAACTTCCAAACGGGCGATACGCCCTTTTCTGACAGGTCTATACTGGAGCAGGTTATGATCCCAAAAACAGACACAGAGAGGAATGGCCCGTTATGAAGGTCGGAATGATTCGTTGTATGCAGACAGAGGATTACTGCCCCGGCACCGGTGATTTTCAGACGGTCCGTGCCCGTGCAGGCGCATTCCGGGGAGAAGATGAGGTCGAAGTGGTGGGCTTTATCAACTGCGGCGGTTGTCCCGGGAAAAAGGTAGTGCTCCGCGCCCGCTCCTTGGTGGCCCAGGGGGCCGACACCATCGCATTTACCTCTTGTATTCAGAAGGGATCTCCCATCGGATACCCCTGCCCCTTTGCCAAACGCATGAAGGAATTGGTGCAAAAAGAAGTGGGAGAGAACATCCGTATTTTGGATTACACCCACGACGCCCAATAAATTCTGCATTGGGTTCCAAATTTCTTCATCATATGATATGCTTTTGAAGAAAGGAGGAACGCTCATGTCAAACATGCAGTTGCCCCATAACCACGGGCAAGCCGTGGAACAAGAGCTGGAGAACATGCCCAGCACAGATGACTTTCAAACTGCTGCAAATATTTTCAAACAGCTCAGTGACGGCAGCAGGATCCGTATTTTCTGGCTGTTATGCCATTGCGAGGAATGTGTCATCAACCTCTCCGCCATGGTGAACATGAGCAGCCCCGCAATCTCCCACCATCTCAAACAGCTCAAGGCCGCCAATCTGATCGTCAGCCGCCGGGAAGGAAAAGAGGTCTATTACAAAGCCTCTTCGTCTATGTCCGCGCAGCTCCTCCACCATATGATCGAACAGATGGTGGCCATCACTTGCCCGGCAGGCTCTCCATATAAAGGAGGCCCGGCATGAAACACGGGGAACCGGTTCACGCAGAACGCCTGCTGACAGACGTCGCAGCAGGGAATCTCAGCATCATATGCCACACTTCCCTGCCGGATCACACGCTTTTGTCAGATCAGTTTCAGGCCCGGACCGATGGAAAGGGCCGAATAGAGGCCTATTCCGTTCTTCCAGGCATCGAGGCATCTTATAACGTGTTCGTGGCACAGCAAATGCGGTTTCAGCATGAAGACTCCGTCCATGTGCTTGAGATCTTTTACTGCCGAAACGGGCGAATCGGCTGGAACATGCAGGGAGATACCGCCGTTTATCTGGGCTCCGGAGATATGACCGTTCACAGTGCGGCCTGCTGCGCAGACTCGGCCATGATGTTTCCCCTGGGCTATGGAGAAGGCCTTTCCATTTCTGTTGATCTCCGGCGTCTGGCTGCAGACCGCCCCGGCATTTTACAGGCGGCGGCGTTTGACCCGAAAACCCTGCAATCCGCATTCTGCTCCGGAAAGCCCGCGGCGCTGCCCTCCTCTCCGGAGCTGGAAGGGATCTTTCAGCCGCTGTACACGGCGAAGCCCTCCTTGCGTCTGCCATACCTGCAGCTGAAAGTTCAGGAACTGCTGCTCTACCTCAGCCAATATCAAACCGGCGGCAAGGAACTGACTCAGTATTTTTCCCGGCAGACGGAACAGATCAAGGACATCCATAAGCTTCTCACAGAGCATCTGGATCAACGGTTCACCATCGAAGACCTTTCCAGGCGCTATCTTATGAATACCTCCACCTTGAAAGCGGTATTCAAAACCGTATACGGTCTCCCCATCGCCACATACATGAAAGAATACCGGATACACCGGGCCATGGTGTTATTGCGGGAACGGGACGACAGCATCGCCTCCATTGCGGAACAGGTGGGATATGGCAGCCAAGGAAAGTTTACCAAGGCTTTCAAGGATGTGACGCAGCTGCTGCCAACGGAGTACCGGAAAAACCATCTTGCCAATAAACGAAATCGCGATTCCGCCCGTTCTTTGGCGGATAAAACCAGCTAAAACCATGCGTGAAACGCATGGCTCGAACAAGCCCCAAAAGGGCATCGTGATGCCAGCGTCTAAATAACGCTGGCTTTCACTCTGTTTAAGCCATTTCACACGACCCTTAAAAGGATTTTCGTACTCTTTCGTGGGGATTTGATCCTCTATCTGCGCCTGTTTCTCTTGCTCTTGAATATACTTCCTCAATGCCTTCTCCTGGATGCCCTGGCAGATGAATATGATCCGGTACCACTTGGATCGCTACGCCCTTCTTTTCGCATACCCATTTGCTGTATGCTAACGGTCCGCCATAGAACCTCACCGTCTTTCTTGGCTTTTTGATGGTCTGAACATCCATCATTCTACCACCGGTACGGCTCTTTTTGAATTTTTAACCTCACCCGCAGAGTGGGTGGCTATTCCTTTCGCTTCCGCGAAAGTCTCTGGAGCAAGAACAAAATGGAGGCGGTCTGGGAAACCAGACCGCCTCCATTTCCTAATTCTAAAAAAGAGATTCCCTCACCACGAAACTCCCCCGGGAAGACATCCCCCGCTGGAACCGGACCCGGGAGCGGCAGCTTTCCCCCAAGCTCCGCCTTGTTGCTACAGATTTTCCCGGCAGAGAATTCCGATCTTACTGGCAAAGCGGGCGGAATCCTCCATCTTCCCCTTGCGCAGCAGATCCTTGAGCAGCATAACCGGGGCGTAGCCCTGCTGCACGAAGTCCTGTGGAATCGTATAGTCTACACCGCCGCTCAGCAGAAGCTGGCGGATCCCCTCGTTGATATCATGGCAGATCACCCGAACCTGCCCTGTCCGCCCCGCTGCCCTGACTGCCTCCACACAGCCGGACACACTGAGGTTTGCCATGTAGATTCCCGCCAGATCCGGATACTCTGCCAGTGTCTCGGAGACCACCTGCACGGTCGTACCGTAGTCGTTGAAGGTCTCCCGCACCAGGATGCCGTCCCGGCAAAAGCCCAGTTCCTCCATACGATCCAGAAACCCCCGCAGGCGCTTTTGATGGCCGTCGAACTTCTGGTTTCCCACGGTGGCCAGGATCCGGGCCCCGGACACCACGGATTTTCCCATCAGCTCCGCAGCCACCCGGCCGGTCTGATACACGTCCTGTCCCACAAAGCAGACCCGGTGGCTGTCCGGCAGGTCGGAGTTGAAGGTGATGCAGGGAATGCCGGCATCCACCAGCTCCGCCACCCGGGCCTCCACAGTCCGGTCATGGACGGCACAGATGGAAAGCCCGGCAGCACCTTCCTTCACCAGCTCCTCCAGCAGCTCCAGTGCCTCCCCCGGCAGATCCGTCCGGCAGCGGCGCACCAAAACCCGAACCCCTGCATCCTCCAGTTCCTCCCGGGCCATGCGAATCCCCTGCTCCACCTCCGAGCGGAACTGATTTTCCCAGTTGGGCAGCAGAACGCCCAGCGTCAGCAAAGCGGTGGCCGACTGCAGCGCCTGCTGATGGTGTTCCCTGCTGGAGATATACCCTGTCTCCTGCAGGGCAGCCAGTACCCGCTGACGCACCTGAGCACTGACATAGGAGCGGCCATTGAGCACCCGATCCACGGTACCCCGGGATACCCCTGCCATTTCCGCCACCATTTGAATGGTCGGACGCTTTCCCACGTTTTGCGCCTCCTGTCTTGTGTGCTTTTGCACATGTTTTTTTGATTGTACCATATCTTCTTTTCTGATGCAACGCCCTTTTTTCAGCGCTCCAGAAATTTTTCCGCCCCTCTTGACAAAACGAAACAAGTTTGCCATAATGTGTGCAAAGCACACAATGTGCTTTGCACACTAAAATTAAAGGGGGATCACCATGGTGTTTGAGAAATCGGCCTGTATTGAACCCATGTATCAGGAACTGCCCTTTTTAGAGCGGTTCCGGGCAGCCGGACAAGACGGCTTCGCCTATGTGGAATTCTGGAGCTGGACGGACAAGGATCTCCGGGCTGTCCGGCAGGCGGCAGAGGATGCCGGCGTGGGGATAGCCGGATTCAACGGGGATGCGGAGCTCTCCCTCATCGACCCCCGCCAAAAAGAAGCTTATCTGGCCTTTCTTCGGCGCAGCATTGCGGCAGCCCGGGAGGTGGGGGCCCGCTCGCTCACCATCCATTCCAACGGACTGGGAGAAGGCGGCGTGGTGCTCAACAGCTATCCGGAGCTCAGCGACACGGTAAAGCTGTGCACCATGTTCGACAATCTCCGTTCCTGTGCGGATCTGGCGGAGGAATCCGGTATCCGCTTGAATCTGGAACCCCTGAACATCACCACCGATCACCGTGGCAATTTTCTCACCACCACCCGTATGGCGGCGGAAATGACCCGGCTCATCGGATCCCCCATGCTGAAGGTTCTCTACGACGTCTATCACATGCAGCTCAATGAGGGGAGTCTGTGCGACAATATCCGTACTTACGGCGATCAATTCGGCCATATCCATGTGGCCGACGCCCCCGGCCGCCACGAGCCCGGCACCGGGGAGATTAACTACCGCAAGGTCTTTTCCTGTCTGGAAGAAACCGGCTACACGGGTCTGGTGGGCTTTGAGCTGATTCCGGCAGAAACTACTGCTCAGGCAGTCCAAACGATCATGCAGTATTGAACATATCTTATGGGAGGTCTTACATCATGAAAATCGGAATCATTGGGGCCGGAAGAATCGGCAAGGTCCACGCCAGAAACATTACCCGCTTTGTACCGCAGCTGCAGATCAAATCCATCGCCGATCCCTTTATGAATCCGGAGATGGAGCAGTTTGCCAAGGAGCTGGGAATCCCCCACACCTGCAAGGATCCCCAGGAGCTTTTCCGGGATCCGGAGATCCAGGCGGTACTGATCTGCTCCTCCACCGACACCCATGCGGATCTCATCCACCAGGCGGCAGCAGCGGGAAAGCACATCTTCTGCGAAAAGCCCATCGACTATGACATCGGCCGTGTCCGCTCCGCCATCGCCGCAGCCGATCAGGCCGGAGTCAAGCTGCAGGTCGGCTTCTGCCGCCGTTTTGACCACAATCACCGGGCGGTCTACGATATGGTCCGGGCGGGGAAAGTGGGCCAGGTGCATCTGGTAAAGATCAGCTCCCGGGATCCGGAGCCCCCCTCCATCGCCTACGTGAAATCCTCCGGCGGCATCTTCTGCGACATGATGATCCACGACTTCGATATGGCCCGCTTCCTGGCGGGATCGGAAGTAACGGAGGTCAGCGCCTGCGGCTCCGTGCTGGTGGATCCGGCCATCGGAGAGGCGGGAGACGTGGATACCGCCGTGGTGACGCTGCGGTTTGAAAACGGCGCCATCGGCGTCATTGACAACAGCCGCCGGGCGGTCTACGGCTATGACCAGCGGGTGGAAGTCTTCGGCTCCCGGGGCTGCGCCATGGACGGCAACGACGTGCCTACCACGGCGGCCCTTTGGAACCAGGAGGGCTGTGTCACCGACACCGCCTATCACGTCATGTGGGACCGTTATACCGGTGCCTTCGTCTCAGAGATGCAGGCCTTTGCCGACGCGGTGATTCAGGATCGCCAGCCGCCGGTCACCGGAATGGACGGACTGTATCCGGTTCTGATGGCTGTGGCTGCCGCCCGCTCCCTGCAGGAGCACCGGCCCGTTTCCATCCGTGAAGTGGAGTGAGGCGGCAAAGGCACCGCCCCTTGACAGCCACAACCGTTTTAGCGCACAAGAAGACTGCCCCCGTTGGGGGCAGTCTCCTTTCCTTTTCATCTCCGCACCTGCTCTTACTGAGGCAAAGATCATTGCTGCGGCAAAACACAGGAATTCAGATACTGAAGGATCTCTTCCACTGCGGGACGAACACCCTGGGAGGAATCCACCACCAGATCGTAATTAGCCGGATCACCCCAGCGCTTTCCGGAGATGTGGTGATAGTAGGCAGCTCTGGCTTTATCGGAGCGGCGGATATTTTCCTCTGCCTCCTCCCGGGTATCTCCGTAGACCTCCATGGCCCGACCAATGCGGTAATCCCTGGACGCGCGGATAAAGATCTTCACCACATCCGCGTGATCCCGCAGCACATAGTCTGCTGCCCGGCCCACGATGACGCAGCTGCCGCTTTGGGCGATCTTCTCAATGATCTGATGCTGGGCCACTACTGCAAGGCGAACCACTTTCGTGCTCAGGTACAGATTATACAGCGCCTTGGGCGCATTGCGGTTGAGGCCGGAGATGAATTCCCGATCCAGCCCGCTCTCCTGAGCGGCCAGTGCCGTCATTTCCTTGTAGTAGAAAGGGATGCCCAACCGCTCCGCAACCTGCCTGCCGATCTCCTTGCCGGAGGAGCCGTGCTCCCGGGCGATGGTGATGATGACGCCGGGGCGCGAGGGCTGGATAATGGTGACAGGATGCTTCTGATCCATCAGCGGAGCGTTCCTTACATAGGGATGGGCCAGGAACTGCCGGTAGTACACCACACCCAAAAGGCTGGTCAGGGTCTCTGTGGCCGGAAAGGTCAACCAGAACCGCTCCAGTCCAAACTGTGCAAACAGGGCACCCAGAGGCACAAACAGCACCACTGTCCGCACCACCGTCAAAAGGGAGCTCTTCACCGCAGCGCCCACCGCCTGGAAAAACACTGGGAAAACCAGAGAGGTGACCATAGGGATAAAGCTGACACCGATAAAGCGAAAACCCAGGCGACCGATCTCCACCACCCGCTCATCCGAAGTAAACACCCGGAGCATAGGCGCCGGAATGGCTTCAAAGCAGAGCGTTCCCACCGCCATCAACGCCATGCCGAACAGCACAGCGGTCATCAGCGTCACCTTGCAGCGGTGGATGCGCCGGGCAGCATAATTGAAGCTGACGATAGGCACGATGCAGGTCTGCATGGCGCTGAGGGGAATGAAGAAAAAAGTCTGCCATTTGTAGTACAGGCCCAGGGCAGTCACTGCCTGGTCGGAAAAACGGGACAGGATCAAATTGAGGCCGAGGATGTAAACGGTATAGGCAGACTGCATCAGGATGCTTGGGATTCCCAGACGAAAGATCTCCGCCACGCGCCGGGGATAAACTGCTCTGCCAGGAGACTTCCGGAATCCCTTTTTCATCACCACCAGCGCCGCCACCACCTGTCCCATCACTGTGGCCGCCGCCGCCCCGGCAATTCCCATTCGGGGCAGTCCGAAAAGCCCGAAAATCAACAGTGGATCCAGCACAATATTGGTGACTGCTCCCAGGATCTGGGCCACCATGGGGGTTTTCATATCTCCCTCCGCCTGGAGAATCTTAGTCCAGATGCTCTCAAAAAACAGCCCGAAGCTGAACACACACACGATGCGGCCGTAGAGCACGACCTCCCCGATCACCTCCTGTGAGGTGGAGGAAAGCCTGGCATAGGCAGGCATCAGCAGCCAGGTAAGTACGGCAAAGAGGACCCATAAAATACCGGCCAATGGTGTCCCGATCCCGGCAAATTCCTGAGCTGCCGCCCTCTTTCCGACCCCAAACCGGGCCGCCATGGCCGTATTGATCCCCACACCGGTGCCGATGGCCAGGGCCATCATCAAAAGCTGAATGGGGTAGATGATGGAAAGTGCTGTCAAACCAGACTCCGCATACCGTCCCACAAACAGGCTGTCCACAATGTTGTAAAGGGCCTGGATCAGCTGTGCCAGCATAACGGGCGGAGCGATCTTCAAGAGGATCTTCCAGATCTTCTCACGCCCGAAAAATTGTGCTTCCGCGCTGGTATTCTCCATTTGCACTCTCCCCTCACCCATTCTTGCCCATGGCTTCCTGCAAAGCTTGGTCATAGGAAAGGACCGCCTTTACCATGGACCGGATGTTCTTCCGTCCAAAAGTTTCCAAGGCCCGCATCTCCATCCGGTTCAGGGCCTCCAGCAGAGGCTGGGCGTATTCCTTTCCCTGTTCCGACAGCACAAAGGCCTTTTCCCGCCCGACACCGTGTTCCGGACTCAGCTCCAACAGTCCCCGCTCCCGCAGATCCAGGATCACATGATTCATCGTCTGTCTGGGCAGCAGGTAGCTGTCGCAAATCTGCTTTTGGGTGCAGAAGCCCTGATCCCGGATGGTATAGAGCACCAACAGCTCATGATAGCTGATCCCATGTTCTTTCGACCAGGCGGCATAGAGTCCGCGAAACTGGATCACCGCGCGGTTGATGTCAGCCAATAATTTCAGTGATTCCCGATCCATAACACCCTCCCATATTCATCCGGCCAATTTCAAAACAGCGCCGGTTCTATAATCCCAAATGGGATTATAGAACCGGCGCTGTCACTTTGTCAAGAAGCAGTAACCCTGAGATGCGGAGTTCGCCCCATCCCGCAGGGTGTTGGAGGGCAATTTGACGTACCCGCGCCGCAGCGATTCCAGTTTGTTTCCAGCAGCACTCAGAAATCAAGTGAATCTTCAAAGCCTCTTTCTGCCCCGAAACACTCCCCCATTCCCACCAGCAAAACCCACTGCCGCTGCTTCAGCGGCCCTCCATTGTCGGTGCAGCCGTTCTCCGGTAGTACCAAACTTTTATGGAAAATGCAGGAATCTTTATAGCACTTTGGCGATTGACAAAACAACCAAGTCCATGTAGGTTTTTATTATGCACAAGGGAGTGCGAACGGAAATTCGTTCGCACTCCCCTTGTTGTTTAGGAGAAATCCACGGTATGAAAGGGAGGATTTATGATGAAAAAGAAGTTGTTTTTAAGTCTCTTGCTGGTAGCCTCCATGTCCCTCTCCCTGGCCGCCTGCGGCGGCACTTCCGGGTCTGAGGAAAGCGGCGGCGGTGACTCCGGAAGCGATGATCCCATCGTCATCGGATCCATCTCCCCCAACACCGGTTCCCTGGCAGCCTACGGCACTGGAATCATCACCGGTGTGGAGCTGGCAGTAGAGGAGATCAATGCCGCCGGCGGCATTCTGGGCCGCCAGGTGGAGGTCATCACCACCGACGACCAGGGCGATCCCACCGAGTGTCTCAATGCCTTCAACTCCCTGGTGGCTGAGGGCGTGGGCCTGATCATCGGCTCCGCCACCTCCGGCTGCACCAGCGCCATCACCGAGGCCGCCAACGAAGAGGAGATCTGCCTGCTGGCGCCCACCGCCACCGCCGACTCCGTCACCACCGAGGATGACTACATCTTCCGGGCCTGCTACGCCGACAGCTTCCAGGGCGCCATCGCCGCCGCCTACGCCAAGAAGGCCGGCTATACCAAGGTCGGCGTCGTGTACTGTGCCGCCGACGTCTACTCCAAGGGCCTGTACGACTCCTTCTCCGCCGCCTGCGAGGGCTACGGCGTGGAAGTGGCCGCTGTGGAGTCCACCGCTTCCCTGGACGTGCAGGACTACACCAACCAGTTTGCCGCCATGGCCAACGCCGGTGTGGAACTGGTATACGCTCCCTTCTACTATGACGTGGTTGGCCCCTACGTGATCCCCCAGGCCCGTGCCGCCGGCTACACCGGCATCATCATGGGCGCTGACGGCTACGACACCACCCCCGATTACGTGGTGGAGGGTGCCGACCTCTCTGCCTTCAACAACGTCTATTGGACCAACCACTACTATCCCGGTGACACCTCTGAAATCGTCCAGTCCTTCGTAACGGCCTACGAGGACAAGTTCGGCTCCACCCCCAGTGCCTTCGCCGCCACCGGCTATGACTGCATGTACATGTACAAAGCCGCTATCGAGGCCGCCGGTTCCACGGATTCTTCCGCTGTCCGGGACGCTCTGGCCGACACCTCTGCGGTGTATGAATGCGTCAGCGGCACCTTCTCTCTGGATGAGACCGGCACCCCCGTAAAGGGCGCCCCCATCATTTCCTTCGCCGCCGGCACGGACGAAGAGGGCAATCCCGCTGTCGTCACTTCCCTGGTGGAGGTTATGCAGGCATCTGATCTCTGATTTGGCAGCGCGTTCACACACTCCCGCTCACCATCCTGAGAAATCGGCTCTGCGATACAGCAGGGGCGGCGCTCCTGTGGGAGTCAGCCGCCCCTGTCTCTTTATCAAGAACTAAAGGGGGATCCCCAATGAGTACATTTATCCAAACCCTGATCGTGGGGCTGCGCCTGGGCAGTATTTACGCCCTGGTCGCCCTGGGCTACACCATGGTATACGGCATCATCCGCCTCATCAACTTCGCCCACGGCGATTTCATCATGGTGGGCGGCTATGCCATGATCTTTACCGTTCCGCTGGTGCTAGGCCTGGGATTGCCGGCCTGGGCCGCCGTGCTGGCCGCCATCGCGGTATGCGCCCTGGTGGGCATGGGCACAGAGCTCATCGCCTACCGCCCCGTGCGCAAGAAAGGCACCAACATGACTGCCCTGATCACCGCCATTGCCATGAGCCTGTTTCTGGAAAACCTGGCCCAGGCTATCCCCGCCATCGGACCAAACCCCAAGGTCTCCAGCCAGATCTTTGCCTCCGGCGGTGTGGATCTGGGAGGTGTCACCCTGGAATACACCACCATCCTCACCATCGTCATCGGTGCCCTGGTCTGCGCGGCGCTGTACCTCTTCACCCAGCGGACCCGGCTGGGCCGTGCCATGCGGTGCGTCTCCGAGGATAAGGAAGCAGCCACCATCCTGGGCATCAACGTCAACCACACCATCCTCTCCACCTTCGCCATCGGCTCCGGCCTTGCGGCGGTGGCGGCGCTGATGTATATGGCCCAGTACCCCAAGATCTACTCCACTATGGGCGTCCTTCTGGGATTGAAGGCCTTTATCGCCGCCGTACTGGGCGGCATCGGCATTTTGCCCGGGGCCATGCTGGGCGGTATCGTCATCGGCCTGGTGGAGTCCTTTACCACCAGCTACGTCTCCTCCAGCATGGCGGACACCTTTGTCTTTTTGATCCTCATCGTGGTGCTGATGGCAAAGCCTGCCGGCATTCTGGGAAAGAATGTGGGGGAAAAGGTATGAAAAAGAATACAACTGCGCAGGGCTACCTGCTCAATACCATCGTGTTGGTGGTGCTGTTCGTGGGCATGCAGGTACTGACCTCCGTTCTGGGCGGAAACAGTTCCTTCAAGCTGGTGCTGGCTCCCTGCCTGTGGCAGTGCTGCTACCTCATTATTCTGGCGGCATCGCTGAACCTGGTGCTGGGCTTCCTGGGCCAGCTGTCCCTGGGCCACTGCGGCTTTATGGCCATCGGCGCCTACACCGCCGCCCTGCTGAGCCTGGCCTGCGAGCGGGCGGAGGTGTTCACGGACAACGACCAGCCCGTTTTCCTGGTGGTGCTCTTTGCCTGCATCCTGGCAGGCGGTCTGCTCTCCGCTCTGGTGGGATTGCTGGTGGGCATCCCCGCCCTGCGGCTCAAGGGGGACTACCTGGCCATCATCACTCTTGGCTTCGGCATGATCATCGTCAACATCATCAACAACCTGCCCTTCTGCGGACAGGACGGCCTGAGCCTGGGCTCTGCCTCCGCCTCGCTGTATAAAAACGGCCTGGGCTTCGGCACCAAGGCCAAGGTCACCTTTTTGTGGGTGGCCATCCTGGTGACCATGGTGTGCATGACACAGATGTTCCTGTTTATCTGCTCCAAGCACGGCCGGGCCATCCGGGCCATCCGGGACGACGAGATTGCCGCCTCTGCCTCCGGCATCAACACCTCTTTCTATAAGGTGATGACCTTCGTATACTCCGCGTTTTTCGCCGGCGTGGCCGGGGCACTGTATGCCTGCGCCAACGCGACCCTTTCCACCTCCTCCTTTGCCTTTACCAACAGCGGTATCCTCAACTCCACCTTCGTAGTGGTGATGGTGGTGCTGGGGGGCATGGGCTCTCTCACCGGCTCCATGGTGGCCGCTGTGGTGATGTTCCTGGTGAACTACCAGATCAAAAACGGCGCCTGGGTGGAACTGCTGCCTGCGGCGGTGCAGGGTGTGTTCACCTACCCCATGCTGGTGTACGCAGCGGTGCTGATCGTGGTGATCTTGTTCCGGCCCAAGGGCATCTTCGGCACCTATGAATTCTCCCTCATCCATCTGGGCCGGGATCTGAAAGCGGCCCGGGCGGCAAAAGCCGCCGCCAAGGCGGAGCGAAAGGAGGCCAACATCCATGCCTGAGACCAGAACACCTGTCCTGGAAACCCGTAAGCTGGGCATCACTTTCGGCGGCCTCAAAGCGGTACAGGACTTCAATATCCAGATCTATTCCGGAGAGCTGGTGGGCCTCATTGGCCCCAACGGAGCCGGAAAAACCACCGTCTTCAACATGCTCACCGGCGTGTACGTCCCCACGGAGGGCACCGTGCTGTTAAACGGCGTCCCCCTCAACGGCAAAAAGGCCTATCAGTTCGTGGCGGCAGGGGTGGCCCGCACCTTCCAGAACATCCGCCTGTTCCGGCAGATGACCGTCATCGAAAACGTGAAGGCCGCCTTTACCAAGGACATCTCCTACAACCTGCTGGACGCCACCTTCCGCACCCCCAAATACTGGCGGACGGAAAAGGCCCTGACGGAGAAGGCCATGGATCTTCTTTCCATCTGCCGCCTGGAGGACAAGGCCGACGTGCTGGCCTCCAGCCTTCCCTACGGCCAGCAGCGCAAGCTGGAGATCGCCCGGGCTCTGGCCACGGACATGAAAGTGCTGCTGCTGGATGAGCCTGCCGCCGGCATGAACCCCACGGAGACGGCGGAGCTGCTGGAGTGCATCAACACCATCCGGGACCGCTTCGGCGTGGCCATTCTCCTCATCGAGCACGACATGGCCCTGGTGATGAACGTGTGCCAGCGGATCCAGGTCATCGACTACGGCCAAACCATCGCGGCGGGCCTCCCGGAGGAGATTGCCAAGAACCCCCGGGTCATCGCCGCCTATCTGGGCCAGTAAAGGAGGAGCGACACGATGCTGGAAATCAAGGACCTGAATGTCTTTTACGGCGCCATCCACGCCCTCAAGGGCATCTCTTTAAAGGTGGCGGACGGCGAACTGGTGTCCCTCATCGGCGCCAACGGCGCCGGCAAGACCACCACGCTGCACACCATCTCCGGCCTGCTGACCGCCTCCTCCGGCTCCATCACCCTGGACGGCAAAAACCTCCAGAAGGTCCCCGCCAACACCATCATCAGCCTGGGACTATCCCATGTGCCGGAGGGCCGCCATGTGTTTGCCCGCATGAGTGTGGAGGAAAACCTCCGCATGGGCGCCTACATCATCAAGGACCAGCGCAAGATCCAGGAAAATCTGGAAAAAGTCTACGCCCACTTCCCCCGGCTCAAAGAGCGCAGCCGCCAGCTGGCCGGCACCCTCTCCGGCGGCGAGCAGCAGATGCTGGCCACCGGCCGGGCGCTGATGACGGACCCCAAGATCGTGCTGATGGATGAGCCCTCCATGGGCCTGAGCCCCATTCTGGTCAAGGAGATCTTCGCCATCATCGAGGAGCTCCACAAAAGCGGTATCACCATCTTGCTGGTGGAGCAAAACGCCAAAATGGCCCTGGCGGTCAGCGACCGGGCCTACGTGCTGGAAACCGGCGTCATCTCCATGGAGGGTCCTGCGGCCCAGCTGGCCGCCGACGACCGGGTGCGCAAGGCCTATCTGGGTGCATAAGAAAGGAGGAGCCTATGGAACGATTTGTGATTACCGTGGCCCGGGAGACCGGCAGCGGCGGGCACGACATCACCCGCAAGCTGTCGGAGGCCCTGGGTGTACCCTATTACGACCGGGATCTGCTGCGGCTGGCCTCGGAGGTCAGCGGTATCCACGAGCGGCTCTTCGGCGCGGCGGACGAGCGCATCGGCCTGCGGCAGATGCTCTCCGCGGCGGAGAAGGTCTATACCGGGGAAATTCTGCCGCCGGACAGCGACGATTATATCTCCACCCGCAACCTCTTCAGCTTCCAGGCCAAGATCATCAAGGAACTGGCGGAAACAGAGAGCTGCATCATCCTGGGCCGGTGCGGCAACTTCTTACTGGCAGGACACCCCAACGTACTGCGGGTATTCATCCATGCCCCGGTTGAGGCCCGGGTGGCCCGGGTAGCATCCTACTCCCTGGCCTGGAGCCAGCGGGAAGTTGCCAAACACATCCGGGTGGAGGATCACCGTCGCTCCGCCTACTATCACTATTACACCGGCGAGGAGTGGCGGGACGCCGCGGCCTATGACCTGAGCCTGGACTCCGATGCCCTTGGGGAGGACGGCTGTGTGGAGATGATCCGCAAGGCCCTGCCCCTGTTTTTAAAAAGCTGATATCCCTCTCTCATACAGGACTGTCCCGGGTGTATGGCGAATTTCGCCGCACCCGGGACAGTCCGTTTCTGGAAGATTTGGGAAAAATCTGCGCCAGAGCGTGGGGTGACCGTCACCCCACCTGGTAGCGCTTCATCCACTCGTTCACCTGCAGCAGATAGGCGATCATCTGGGGGCCTGCCATCAGCTGGCCGAACCAGGGCTTGCCGTAATCCTTGGGTGCTTCCAGGAAGCGCCGCGCCTTTTCCATGTCCACAAAACGCAGAACCGGCGCCTCGGGATCCGCCATGACCGCTTGGAACTTTCTCACCAGGATCTGTTCATACCAGGGAGAATAGGGCTTGGGATAAGGGCTCTTCTTCCGCCACAGCAGTTCCGAAGGAAGGAGGTCTCTGCACGCCTCCCGCAGCAGGGCTTTCTCCATCCCGTTTTGATACTTCATCTCCCAGGGCACATTGTAGAGATATTCCACGATCCGGTGGTCCGCAAAGGGCACCCGGGCCTCCAGTCCCCAGGCCATGCTGGTGCGGTCCATCCGGTCCAGGAGCGTCTGCATAAACCAGCGGAGATTCAGATAGGACACCTCCCGCCGTCTCCGCTCCTCCTGGTTCTCTCCCGGCAGATGGGGAACTTCCCCCAAGGCCGTCTCATAACGGCTGCGCACATAGCCCTCCAGGTCCAGGCGGGAGATGGTCTCCTGATTCAAAAGAGCGGTCCGGGCACTCAGGTCGAAGGACCAGGGGAAGCCGTCGGCATTGAGCAGGTCCGGCCGGTAAAACCATGGATATCCGCCGAAGATCTCGTCGGCGCATTCCCCGGTCAGCGCCACCTTATTATGCTGGCGCACCCGGCCGCAGAAGTACAGGAGAGAGGCATCCACATCCGTCATACCGGGCAGATCCTTCATCCACACCGCCTGGCCCAGCAGCTCCGCCAGATCGGCTTCGTCGCACTCCAGATAGGTGTGATGAAGCGGATAGAGGGAAAGCACCTGATCCACATAGGGCCGATCCTGGGTAGGCTGAAAGGCGTTGGGTTGGAAGCACTCCTGATTATGGGTAAAATCAAATGAAAAGGTATGGAGATGTCCCCCCTGCTCCTCCAGAAAGTTGGAGGCCAGAGCCGTCACCACACTGGAGTCAATGCCCCCTGACAAAAAGCTGCATACCGGCACGTCGGAGACCATCTGCCGCCGGATGGAGTCCCGCAGGAGCCATGCTGTCTTTTCCACCGTCTCCGGATAGGTGTCCGTGTGTTCCCGGGCCTCCAGCGTCCAATAGGCGGTCTGGGTAAAACCCTCCCGGGAAAAGACGGCACAGTGTCCCGGCTTGAGCTCATACAGGTCTCGGAACACCCCGCAGCCGGGGGTTCTGGCCGGACCGATACCGAAAATCTCCCGGAAGCTGTCCAGATCCGCTTCCGGCGTCACCAGGGGATGCGGAAAAAGCGCTTTGGGCTCTGAGCCGAAGATCAGCGTATCCCCCTTGACCGTATAAAAGAGGGGCTTCACGCCCAGCCTATCCCGGTACAGCAGCAGAGCCTGCCTGTCCCCGTCCCAGATGGCAAAGGCGAAAATACCATTGAGCATTGTAACAAACGCCGGCCCATACTCCATGTATGCGTACAAAACCACTTCTGTATCGCTGGTAGTCTCAAACCGATAGCCCCTTTGAATCAGGTCAGCTGTCAGTTCCCCCGTGTTATACACCTCTCCGTTATAAACAATTCCATACTCCGCACCCTTGGCCCGGCGCAGCAACGGCTGCGCACCGCCGGACAGATCCCGGATGGAAAGTCTTGCATGAGAGAGCCCCACAGTTTCCCGCAGGTATTCTCCCGTCTGATCAGGTCCCCGGTGGGCGATCGCTTCCCGCATCTCCACCAGAACGTGCTGCCACCTATCTCTCTCATACAGAAAATTCTCCTGAAAATTGCAGAATCCTGCAATTCCGCACATGCAAACCACCTCACAATAAAATAATAAAGACGCCGCCCCATAGGGCGAGCGCCTTTGCTCCTGCAGTATATTGTATTCAGCAGTTTCCAATTTGTGTCGCGTTTTCCCCGTTGAAATTACACAGTCCCCTCTATCACGAAATGGTACACTTGTGCTGGAATCGCTGTATGATAGATTTTTTTCTTTTTCTATGGCAGAGGAAAAACAGGAAAGCGAATCCTGCCTCCACCTCTATCTTCTATGTGCGGAGGAATAACGCCCGTAGCATGAATCCGGTTACAAGTCTTTGCATGATTACCGTCATAGTCACCTTCTTGTATCCGCTCCGGCACACGGATCCCCCCATTGGTAACTTTGCTGCGGGGCCTGCGCGCTCAGTGTTTTTCCAACGATCCGTCAGACCGGGGACCGGAAAATTCTGTATCAATTTGAACACCCAGATGATAGGTCGCACATGGCCCCTCCTTCTTTTGACGGAAGGAATTCCCATAGGAACACGGTGGCTGTCGATCATCACTTTTATGTGTCAGTATTTCTGAAACGGCATTTCTCAACATGTATGACATAATGATTTTTAATATTGCGAATCCCCATTGAAACCCTTTACTGTTTCAAATGAAACCTCCAAACCAGGGAAACTGCGATAAATGCTACATGCTTTTCCCTTCTGCCTTACCTTAAACTTTTTATAATCAGCCTCCCGGATCAGAGGCTGCCGCAACAAACGCGGAGAAAATCTTCCGGCTGTTTTCATCGGTGCGGAAGGAAAACTCCGGGCGCCACTGCACCGCCCACACAAAGGTCTTGTCCGGCAAATACACCGCCTCCACCAGTCCATCCTCACTGCGGGCCATCTCCGCAAGGCCGGGGGCCAACATCCGGATCGCCTGGTGGTGGTAGCTGTTGACGCCCAGTTCTGTCCCAGCAATGCGACCAGTGGCGTCTCCGGCAGAATTGCCGCAGAATGTACCACCCGATTGTAGGGCGGATGCATAACGTGCGCCACCTCTGAGGGGTGCTCCGTGGGCAGGTCCTGATAGAGGGTTCCGCCCAGGCAGGCATTGAAGAACTGGATGCCTCGACAGATCCCCAGCATCGGCTTGTCCTGCTCCAACGCCTGGGTGAACAGGCGCTGCTCAAAGGTGTCCCGCTTTGCGCAGATCTCCCCGCAGGTCACACAAGGCTTCTCACCGTATAGTTCCGGGGAGACATCCTGCCCGCCGGTGAAGAGAAAACCATCACATCCATCACATAATGAAACAAGCTGCGAGATGCCGCCAGCGTCCTCCGTCAGGGACAGGGTAATGGGAAGAGCACCGGCCAGCTCCAGTCCCTCCAGATAGCCCGGCAGCATCCAGCAGGAGTCTCGGTCCCTGTCCCAGAGCGGCGTCACGCCGATGACCGCCTTTTTCATCACGCGCCTCCAAAAAATTCAGAAAGAGGAAAAGACGCACTCGAATACTCGAGTGCGTCTTTACACATTGGTACGCCCGGCTGGATTCGAACCAGTGGCCTACAGAGTCGGAGTCATCAGGCGGCCAAACGGGAAACCGTTGTGGCCCAGTGGTTTTGTTGGTTTTGGGCAAATTTATGGGGAATTACAGAAAATCCCCGGAGGCGTTGCGGTGCAATGCCTCCGGGGATTTTTTCGATAGTAGTCAAATAGTAGTCTGCGTATTATACTTTCAGCAGTGCCACCAGTTTCTTTGCTGCATCCATGCAATCCTGTGCCTCTGCTTCAGACACAGGCATATAGGAATCAGAGGGATAGCGAGTTTCAATGTAAAACTGGTTTACATAGGCGCAATCCCTAAGAGAGTTTTTCAGCGGCGCTCCAGAAGAAATCGCCTTTCTGCACAGAAACACGAGACTGTGTCCTTCCAGGAGTTCCCCTGTGTTTTTGAGGAGCCATCCCTTTAAGGTCTTCTCCATTGCCTGCTGGCAATGAAACGCGACCAAGTCATTGCCCCCTTCATGGGCCATCAGAATTTCCGCGCCGCGCAGATCCTGTGCTGCTTTTTCAAACCAATCCATGTACCGCAGACTGTCACCCATAGAGAACAATTCCCTCCTGATTCAACTTATGTGCAAAACTCTGGTAATCACTTACACACTGATTCCATTCTTCGGGTGTATAAAGCAAGAAGTCAATGGGAGTATCCGACTGCGTATCACAGTATAAATCTGTTAACAGCGCTCTTTTATTCGTGGTCGAGGCAATGACGCAAAGGTCAATATCACTTCTTGCAGTAGCTGTTCCCTTGGCCCGAGAGCCAAATAGCAGGATTTTCTCCGGCGCGCAAAGTTTGACGATCTGCTCTTGAATCTCTCGCAGTTCTTCCATCGCATCGCCCCCCTGACTTGTAATTCTTATTAAAGTATACCATAGAAAAAGCAGAAATAAAAGGTCATTTTCCTCAGATAGACGGGCAGGCTCCTCCTGCGGATGTCCTCTGGAACGTTTCATTGCGTTCACGCTTCCCAACGTGAGTTGTCGCTCTGCAGAGCTACCGAACATACGACGGTGCGTTTCTCTAAGCAGTTTTATCGTTGTAACTCCCAGCCTCTTAATTTGACCCGTCTGCAGGAGATCACCTATCTGATTGGATCTGATAAGCGTAAGGGGGCGTTACAGATAGCAAACCTGCAACGCCCCTTGATTATTTTCTTTAAGCCTTCAGCTTTCCAGCAACCTCCCGGAGCAGAGACTCCGGCGGATTTTTGCGGTCGATGGCGGAGACGTCCGCAATCAGCTTCAGCAAAGAAACTCCTTCTTCTTCAGCAACCTTCCGGAACATAGGCAGGAAGTTGGAGTGGCAGCCAGCCAAACCCAGCATCAAGTCCGTGGGATTAACGGCCACATGATAGCCATAAGGTACCATTGCCGGAATCAGCTCCTGATCCAGATAGTCCAGCAAGCTGTACAAATCCACATCCTGGAGGTATCCCTCCTTCTTCAGTGTGGCGGCAGCCAACTCTGTGGCGCAGTTGCCGGCGCTGCGGGCCATGCCCAACAGACCGCAATCGATCTCATCGGCACCAGCGGTCACCGCTGCCAGCGCATTGGCCTGGGAGAGGCCCAGATTGCTGTGCCCATGAAAACCCACAGGAATGGAGACTGCCTTCTTCAACGCGGTAACATATGCCGTGGCATCAGAGGGGAACATCGTGCCGGCTGAGTCCATAATGGTGATCTTGTCCACGCCGGCGTCCTGGAGCATTTTCGCCTCCGCAGCCAGTTCCTCCGGCGTAGATACATAAGCCTTCATCAAAGAGTAGCGGCAGATAAGTCCGGCCTCTTTCACCATGCGGACCGCCTCCAGAGAACCCTTGCCGTCACTGGCGTTGGCACCCACCCGTAAGAAGTTCAATCCGGCAGCAGCCGCAGCTTTTACCTTCTCCGCATTGGCGCACTTGGCCAGCATGAACATACCGATGCGGCCCTTAGGAAGATACGGTTTGAGAACTTCAAAGTACTCCTCATCTCTGGGGGCCTTGGTTGCTCCCGCCTGCTCATAGGCACCCAGTCCCTTGCAGTTACCCAGTTCGATGTCCACAATACCGGCCTTCAGCAGTCCCCGGACCATACTCTCGGTCAGTTCCAGAGAGAAACCATGACCCACCACATTACCGCCGTCTCGAAGGGTATTATCAAACAGATTCATGAAAAATTCCTCCTTAATACACTCTGTGTTTCTTTTGAATCTCATAAGCGCCCCAAAGAAGGCCCATTGCTGCAGCCAGCAAAAGTACCATCAGGGCATAAGCCAGCCGATAACTGCCTGTGTGATCAAAAATCAGGCCGGGCACCATGGTCAATATCATGCCGCCGGCCGCATAGGCTATCTGCAGCCATTTCAATACCCGCGGGTATTCCGCTCCACCGGCGAAATCTCCTGCCCAAAGAGGAATGCCCACAGTAGCCGGTGCCATACCGACCCCCATTAAAATCAGTGCCGCAAACAGAATCCAGCCATGGAACCCGTCCGCCATGCAGCAGAGAATACAGCCAGCCAACGCAGCAGCAAACAGCGCCAGCGGACCGTTGCGCCCTCCCAGCACATCAATCAGTTCTCCGCATACCAGTTTCCCGAAGGTCAGGGACAGTCCAAATGTGGACACCGCCAGGGAAACCAGGCTCATCTCATATCCCTGTGCCGCAAAGTGGGCAGAGAAATGACCGGGCGCCGAGGTTGCTACCGCCCCGATCAAAAAGCAACTGACCAAAGCCCACTCAGCTCCAGGCCGCCGTCCGCCTTCGGATCGTGTCTGTTCCTGGGACTTCTCACAGTCGCTCCCCCCATAAGGCTCCAGTCCTATGGAAGCCGGGAAATCCCGAACCAAAGCAACCAAGAGCAGCCCCACCGCGGCAACAAAAATCGCCTGAAAGCGGAAGGCAACTGAAACACCCCAGGATTCAATGATCCATGTGATCAATGGGGAAAACAGGGTAATGCTGATGCCGGATCCTGCGGCACATATCCCCACGGCGACTCCACGCCGTTTGCTGAACCATCGTTTCATCAAAATTCCCACCGGAATCATGGTCCCAAGGCCGTACCCAATTCCACTGGCAGCAGCAGCTGCGTCGAACATCCAGGCTGTCCGGGAAACACCGTAGAGGAAAAAGGCTCCAGCGGTAATCCCACAGGTAACGGTCAAGCCCATCCGCATGGAGAGCTTGCGATAAAACGGTTCTGCCAACAACATACCCGCAATTCCAAACAAGCAGCGGATGGCAAGCAACGCCGACGTCTGGGCTCCTGACATTCCCTGCCGTTCCAAAAAAGGCAGATACACAGGAAACACGCCGTTGCAAAAGCCCATGGTGCAAACCATCAGCAATGTACAGGAAAGGCAGATCAACCATCCATAGTGTATGCGCTTATCCATGGTTGCCTTCTCTTTTCAAGGAGTGTGCGGGGCGGAGGTGCGGATGCACCACCGCCCCTGGGAAATTGTTATTTATATAGTTCAGCTCTTGCGTCGGATCACCAGTTCACCGAACAGCAGGCACGCAATGGTCACCGCAGAGCCGATACCCACCGGAATCCACTGGGACTGAGCCGCTAAAATCGGCAGCAGTGCCGCCAAAGCCGATGTGACCGGTGTCACACAACCAAGGGCAACGCCAAAGGCTTCCCAACTGGTAGACTTGTGATCGGAATCCACGCAGCGTGCCAGTGCCAGGCCGCTGGGAGTAGAGCCGTGTCCCTGGCCAAAGGCCATCAGGCACAGCTCAAACCACTCTTTCTTCATCCAACGGCGGACCAGGAACACGCAAATGAACGTCATCAGGGCAATGATGCACACCATGTGGATCAGAATGGGCGCCAGGAAGGACGCAAACAATTCCAGATTCAATGTTGCAGTGGCAGAGCAAATGCAGATTTCCAGCGCTACACCGGAAATATTGTCCACCGCCTCTTTGTCCGCATAGCCGTCCAGATGCGTCTTACACATGATGGCCCAAACGATGGCCGCGCCCACAATACCATAGAGCAGAGCGGGGATCATACCCATAACGGTAGCCACCGGCTCCACAGGAACCTTTGCCAGGTTGGTGAAAATCATCTTGCCCAACCACATGCTCAGCAGCACGAAGCAAAGCTGCAATGCCAGGCCGTTGACTGCATCAGAGGAAACCGTAGCGTGACCCAGGGGTTTTTGTTGCTCCTTTGGAATCAGAGCGCTGATGGTAACCTTCTCGCCCACAGGCTTTTTGAGCAGATTGGTGGCCCATCCCTTGCGGACGCCAAAGTTGACCACCGCCATACCGGCCACCATGGCTACAATCAGCCCAAGCGTTGCCAAAATAATGCCCAAGCTCAGCATTCCGTTGATACCGAGATCTTCAAAAAGCGTACCAGCCGTGGTGGCAGCACCGTGTCCTCCCCAGTAAGTAAAAACAGTCATAACGCCCCAGCTATACGGCAGGTCTGTCCAGATCTGGCTGAGACCGATACCAACCAGGGTGCCCACAACCATCTGGGCAAAATACGTAAGAATGATCAGATTGATGGCGCCGGCATAGCTCTTGATTTTACCGGCGTTGAGCACCGTACCGAACATGGTGCAGGTGAGCACCACGTTGATCATGGGCGTTGCCATGCCCGACCAGGTGGAGGGGATATCGATGATGCCTAGTACCTGCGGCCCCAGAATCAGTGCCAAAGCTCCTCCCACCAGGCCAGCAGGCAGAAACAGTTTCTGCAGCGGCTTGATCAACTGGCGCAGAACCAGGCCGACTAACAGAAATACCAGCAAAATCGCAAGATCGTCTACCGCGACGGAAAAAACGTTACCAGCGGAAATTTCCATAGTATTTTTCTCCTCCCACTACTGCTCTCTTTTTACGGAACCGGATGGATCGGGGGCTTTCCGGCCAGGACGTTCAGAGTCTCTTCCACCACCTCCGTACCGGCCTTACGCAGGGCATCCTCCGTGTTACCCCCCAGGTGCGGCGTAGCGCTGAAGTTTTCCAGCTGCAGCAGCTTATTCTCACCAGTTGGCGGTTCATTGACAAAGGTATCGCAGGCAGCGGCCTTCAGCTTTCCGCTGACCAGCGCATTGTAAAGATCTTCTTCGTTGATCACAGCGCCCCGGGCCGCATTGACAAAGACTGCACCTGGTTTAAAGTGATTGAAGAGATCACCGGAGATCATGTTCTCCGTGCTCTTGACCAGAGGCACATTGATGTTCACCATATCGGATCTCTCCAGCAGTTCCTCCAGGGTCTCCACCTTTTCAAATCCCCGGCTGGCAGCCTCCTCGGCGGAGATGAAGGGATCGTACCCCAAAACTTTTGCCTGGAAGCCTGCGCTCATGATGCGGGCAATCCGCTGGGCGATATTTCCCATGCCGATCTGACCAAAGGTCTTTCCCATGATCTCCGTCCCCATGAAGTTTCGGGGAGCGATGGTCTTGAACTCTCCCCTACGGCATTTGAAGTTGGCCTCCACAATGCCACGCTCCAGAGCCAGGAACAGTCCCACCGTCATTTCCGCCACAGAGTCTGCATTGGCAGTGGGCGTGTAAATCACCTGAATGCCCCGCTCTTTGGCTGCTTTCACATCGATAGTATTCACGCCGATGCCGTGCTTGGCAATGACCTTCAGCTTTTTCGCTCGGTCCATCATCTCTGCGGTAACCGGAATATTCCGCAGAATGATCGCATCGATGTCCTCAATGTGATCGAAATTATCAACGACCGTGGCATGTTCCCGCAGCTTTTTTGCCGCCTCAGGATAAATGTACTCGCTTAAATAGACAACCATAAATGTTCTCTGCCTCCTCTTTGCTGGTGACCTTCTCTTCGGCCGTAAGAGAAGTGCTCATTTCTTTCTATATCTGCATGTTGTAACCACTACCTAAATGATATATCGAAGCATTCATTTCTGTCAATTGATATTTTGAAGTAAATACAACATATTTTTTGTTTAAAAAAGCAAAAGGGCGGGTTTTCACCCGCCCTTTTCTGTCCAGTTTGTCACGTCCTTCACAATCGAAGTTCCTCGGTCAGCAGATCCCGCTCTTTCGCTGTCCCTTGGTATTCCTCGGTCCGCTGCTGGGCAATCTTCGTAATCAAATATTCAGAAATCATGTTAACCGCAGCTGTGGAATTGAAAAAACTCATCTGCTTAACCTCCACAACCAAAAGCACGTCCGCAAGCTCGGCCAGCGGCGACAGAATACTGTCCGTCACAACAATCAAAGAGGCGTTCCGCTCCCGGCAGAGTTTTGCCAACCGCAGATCACTTTTGTAGTAACGACTCAGGGAGAAAAACAGCATACAGTCTTCGGCCGAGATATCCTGCACCAGACCGATTCCCCCCGGCCCTTCATCGGAAACAGCTGTGACATGATCCAGCAGAAACCTCATCAGCCAGGCACACTGAATCCCGATCCCAAGACAGCCGCGAAAGCCCACGATATAGCGGTGCTTGGCGGAAATCAATCGGGAAACTGCCCGGTCGAACAGTTCTTCTCCATTTTGCTGAAAGGTTCGCTCCTGATTATACCGCATCACTTTGATATAATCTTCCCGAGAGCCTTTTCCTCCGTATTTGCTGCGGTTAATCTCGTACCGCTCTGACAGGGAAAGGCCACTGCTTCCACCGGAGGCCTGCATAGCCAGGCTATTGTAAATGTCATTCTTCAGATCTGTAAAGCCGTCATAACCGATGGCTCTGGCAAAACGAATAATGGATGCGTCACTGACCCCGATTTCCCTAGCTACCTCCATGGAGGAACACATACCAACGCGCTCCGGATTGCGAATGAAATAGTCTGCAATCTTCTGCTGTGCCTTTGTTAAAGTAGCGTGCTTCACCCGCTCCACAATCACATTTTCCATACAGGCCTCCATGTGTGTAGTTTTTACGATTATACAGCATAATTTGACGTATGTCCATCACATGTGCCGTCTGTTTGTATTTAGCTCTGAACATACGGTGACCCCTTTCAGCTCCGAAGCAATGTTTGATTCCCTCGATTGCCATCGCAGCGAAAACACGTTCATTTTCACATAGAGCAATCGTCTTGCTTCTGGAAATCATAGGCTTTATGTCGTAGATAACCCGGTAATGCTTTCCTGTAGTTTTGCAAAATTCAGATCCCAAGTCCGTTGTGCTGCAGTGGTTTGAGCATCATAGCACAGTCGGATTTAGGCTACTAGTCGGAGTCATCAGGCGATCAAACGGGAACCCGTTGAGGCACAGTGGTTTTGTTGGTTTTTGGCAAATTTTCAGAGAATTGAAGAAAATCCCCGGAGGCATTGCGGCGCAATGCCTCCGGGGATTTTTTCGATAGTAGTCAAATAGTAGTCTGCGTCAAAGGCGAAACGGTTCGATCCTCCGGCGCCGTTTCATGCCTCCAGATAGCGCTCAGCCAGGGCGGTGAGAGGACCAATGTAGCGATCACTGATATCTGCGACGACCTGGGCCGCCTGCGCGTCATCGTACACGTGCGAAGTGATATTCCGGGAGGCCAGCATATCCAGCCAGACCTGCTGGTCACTGATGATCTGCGCGGCATAGGCGGCTTTGAATACCTGCTTGGAGAAAACGATCCCGCTCATGTCAGCCCCCTGGTCTTCCAGGTATTCCCGCAGGGATTTCCAGGCCAGCTCAAAGGTGAACTCAAACCGCTGGATCACGCCGTCACGAATGACGGTGGAGTCCGGATTTTGGGCGAAATCAGACAGCGCCTCCCTGAGCCGCTCCACAGCCCTGCGGTAATTTTCAACTTTCTGCAGCATAAAGGATCACACCGTCCTTTTCGATGTTCGACAAAAATTCAGGGGCCATATCAGGGGCCACATGGACGATATCCAGCTTCAGGAGAGTCGGAAGCTCCTCTGCATCCAGCCAGAAGGAAGTCCGATTTTCCGGGGGCATCCCGTACACCGCCAGGTCAATATCGCTGCGCTCACGAAAATCTCCCCTGGCCCGGGAGCCGAAGAGGACCAGCTTCCGGGCTCCATGCCGGCGGGCCAGCTCGCCGAGCTGACGATAGATCTGTTCCATGGATACCTCCTTGGCCATTCCCTTGCCGTGATCACGGCCGAAATGCCGACCGTCTCGTTTTTGTTATCATAACACAGAACGAACAGGAATAAAAGGCAATCTTCCGGTGGGCGCAGAAATATCCTTTCCGGCCGCGGACGTCATCAAATTCCGTTTATTGGCGAGACTTTTGTTGTCAGGCTTTTTCAACTTAGTTCTAAATGTAGGAACAAACCGTACTATGACTTCTTTAGTGTCTCCAACAGCTCGCTAAAGCCATCCATAGCCGATTGCAGGTTTTCCATGATGTCCTGGGCCAGTTCCTCCGGGGCGGGCAGGTTGTCCAGATCGGCCAGGGACTTGTCCTTGATCCAGAAGATATCCAGGCTGGTCTTGTCCCGGGCAAGAATCTCCTCCGCCGTGAAGCGGCGCCAACGGCCCTCCGGGTTCTCCTCACTCCAGGTCTCATGGCGCTCATGTCGGTTTTCCGGGTTGTAGCACTGAATGAAGTCTTCCAAATCCCCAAAAGTCATGGGATGCTGCTTGAGGGTGAAGTGCATATTGGTCCGCAGGTCATACACCCAGATCTCCTGGGTCTGCCGCTCCGGGCTGGCAGGGCGCTTGTCAAAAAAGATCACGTTGGCCTTTACGCCGGGCTTGTAAAAGATGCCAGTGGGCAGGCGGAGGATGGTATGGAGGTCACAGGTCTCCAACAGCTTCTTCCGGATGGTCTCGCCTGCTCCCCCCTCAAAGAGCACATTATCCGGTACTACTACCGCCGCCTTGCCGGTGGCTTTCAGCAGAGTGTTGATGTGCTGGAGAAAGTTGAGCTGTTTGTTGGAGCTGGTGGTCCAGAAGTCCTGCCGGTTGTAGACCAGATCCTCTTCCTCCTGCTCTCCCTCCTCGTTTGTGAAGGTCAAGGCGGACTTTTTGCCAAAGGGCGGGTTGGTAAGCACGTAGTCAAACCGCTCACCGGGATCGGTGAGCAGGGCGTCCCCCAGGGTGATGGGCACCTGGCCGTAGAGGTCTCCGATGTTGTGGAGGTAGAGATTCATCAGGCTCATCTTGAAGGTAGTAGGCACGATCTCCCAGCCCCGGAAGGCCTCTTTTTTCAAAAACTCCTTTTCCTCCCGGTCCAGGTTGTAGTGCTTCGGGTCGGCCAGGTAGCTCTGGGCCGCCAGCAAAAAGCCGCCGCTGCCACAGCAAGGGTCGGCGATAGTCTTCATGGGCTCCGGGCGGATACACTCCACCATAGCCTGAATCAGCGGGCGGGGCGTAAAATACTGGCCTGCGCCGCTTTTCACGTCCTCGGCGTTCTTTTGCAGCAGGCCCTCATAGATCTCGCCCTTGACGTCGGTGGACATGGACACCCATTTTTCATTGTTAATCATCTGGACGATGCGGTACAGAATGGCGGCGTTATTGATCTTATTGGTGGCGCCCTTGAAGATCTTGCCCAGTGTGCCACCCTGCTCGCCCAGGGTCTCCAGGATGGATTTATACTTCTCCTCCAGCTCCGCGCCCCTGAGATCGCTCATATCTGCCCAGCCGCAGCCCTCCGGGATACCGGTCTGGCGCTTATAGGGGGGCTTTGCGTACTCGTCAGACATTTTCAAAAAGATCAGGTAGGTGAGCTGTTCCAGGTAGTCGCCGTAGGACACGCCGTCATCCCGCAGCGGCCCGCACATCCCCCAGACCTTGGAAATTATGCTTGTGGTTTGTTCGGACATTCAGTTCTCCTCCAGAGGCGGTTCTTTCTGTGATAACTCAATCCCTTTGATGATCTCATTTTTGCTTCGATAGTCATCAGGAAATTGTGTATTGACTTCCAACAGTGGGATACCATAAAAAGACACATTGCATTCATCGGAATATCTGCAATCTGCGAATTGAGTAACGTCTAACCCTAATGGTGTCAGCGCTTTTGGTTTATCGATGTATAATACCGCTCCTAATGGATAGCGGGATATTTCAGATTGTGTGACAATTCCTACATCTGAACGACAAATTGCTGCTAGGCTATTAATTCTTACCATCGGACCTTTAGTGAGATAGAGATAGACAGAGTATTTTTCTTTATTAAATACATTTGATTCTTTATTCAGTAAAAATTCTCTCAGAGATTCGTCTCCAAAACACCCATGGTTTATATCGCAAAACATTACCATGATGGCCTTAATAATTTGAAGCGGATGAACTTTTTCAAGCACAAACTGACACCTGTCATTTGTTGACGGTTTCAACTCAGAAAGTATTTCGTGTAGGGCTCTGACAAATCGAACATATTCACTAATATACCAAGAACCAGTGCTGTTGTTACATTCTGAGCAGAGATAATATCCTCCTCCACCTCTCTGATTCAGTTTGCCTTTTAATCCTTCCATATCCCACGGGAGCCGACCATCTTCTCCGGTCATGAGTTTGATGCTTTCTTCAAATGGGATTTCTCTCACCGGAAAGGAATTAAAGGCGCTTTCCGGCGGTACATGTTCAAAGGTCAAAGGTTTTACTTGCCCGCAGAGCTTACATTTGCCTTCTATCCGCTTTCGCACCTATATCAGTCTCCCCTCAAAGGCCTGTTTCAAAACACTTTGCCGCAAGGCTTCCGCCTGCTGCAAGGAAATATCAATGGTCTGTTCAATACTATCGCAGACAGACAGCCGAGACTCAATTTTCTCAAGCAGACTATATTGTTCTGGGATGTTAGGCAAGAAAATCGGTAGATTGCCATATTCCTTCACATTCAAGTGACCTTGAGCTGCACCATGCTGATTCTTTCTTACAATCTCAAGTCCATATGGTGAATTGGTGTACTGAGCCAGATATTGAGGTAAAATAAATTCTTTTTTGGGCACAGCAATCACTACATCAATCGCGTTATATCCATCATATTCTTGAGGCACAGCAGCAGCCATCCCCAAATTCACACCGGATCTTGCAATAAGTACATCGCCTTTATGCACTTGGCTCTTTAAGTTTTTTTGATGCCCTTCCTGGGAGATCATAGCCCAGTCTTTGTCTTCGATATAATTTCTGCGAACATTTGCATTTCTAAAAGCAAATACTCCCCCTTGCTCCACATAATACTGAGTAGGTTTGATCACAATCCCAACTTTAATGGTTTCACAGACGCTTCTGATCGTTACTCGTTTGCTATTGACTCGAACTGAATCAAACGCCTCTTTCAGCACCGCCTGGCGGTAGACCTTCAGCTTTTCCTTTGCGGTTTGCAGTTCCGCCACGCTGGCGTCCAGCCCGGAAAACAGCTCCTCAATTTTGGAGACAATGCGCTCTTGTTCATAAAGATCAGGAACTGGCACCTCAATATTTTTAATGACATTTTGAGTAATTGCTTTAAATGTGGTCCCTGTTCCTGATTTCTGTAACTGTACCTCATAGTACCTGAAAAAATATAAGAGATATTTTAAACAAATTCGACTGCTCGGACGAATTGCCGTTAAACCACGACCAATACATACCTTACCAGGCGATAGATTCGTTGGACCAACAGGGGCACGAACCGACAAAAGAATATCATCTTTTTCAGCAATTTTTGTTGGTTGAGAACAGTAGGTCCTGATTTTAGGATACAGTACTCCAAAGTCTGCCTTTCCCTGAAAAAAAGGAAGGCCTTCTCCTTTGGTGTTGTAATATTTCGAATCTGGAGACTGTCCTGCTATAATGATAGCCACATCTTTAAGTAAATATCTCGGCGTATCACTTTTCATATCGGCACCTATTTCCGCAGTTTTTGCAATACACTTCTCCAAATCCGTAAGTATTAAGCACTCTCATTTGATAAAGTTTATTATCTTTAGCCCAGCACACAGCACAATAAGGGATATTCTGTTCATCGTTACTAAGAGAAATAAATGGCTGTTTGTGCCGAACAATCTGCTGTTCTAAATCTTTTACTTTGCGTAACTCAGCATTTTCTTCTTTTAATCTCGCATTTTCTGCCTGCAAATCGAGCGCCTGGGCACTTAAATCCAAAAGCTGCCGATAGAGTTCAATATTGTCTGCTTTTTGTGCCACATTAAGTGCATCTTTAAAAGCATCATAAATTCCCATAGTATATCTCCTTACGCCACCAATTCCCGATTCATTTCCATCAAAATCGCCTCATACTGCTCCCCGAACACTTCATAGAACCGCCCAAGGCCGCCCTTGTGGTCAAATGGACTCAGGTCCAGGTCTTCCGGCTGGATACTCAGAGAGGTGGCAATATGATCCTTCACCAGCTGGAGCCACTCCATCTGCTCCGGGGTGAAATGCACCGCGCCGGCGTTGCGGCGGAAGGTCCACTGCTGGAAGTTGTAGTTTACCTTATCCGCAAAGGGTTGTAAACCCTCTGCTTCCCCCATCTCAAACCGGATGATGGACACCAGGTCGGCCAGCTGGCGCAGCGTGCCTGTTCCTTTCACCTTCTCCGGCTTCTTGATGGCATAGCAGTCCCACAGCCGTTCGATGGTCACGCCCCTGCTCCGCAGCTTCTCATAGAGTGCTTTCAGCTTTTCAATGGCCATGGGCCGATCCTGATAGGTCTGGCTGTACAGGATGCGCAAGGCAATGATCTCGTCCTTGTTCTCCTCGATAAACTCGTGGAAAGTTCGAATCACCCGGTCGGCGTTTTCCTCTTTCTGGGCGTCAAACCCGGCGAAGATCAGGGTATCCGGATTGGTGTTGTCGATGATCTGCTCATGGCTGCGGCGGACATTCTCGATAAAGTCCCGCACCTCCGGACGGCAGAAGGGCGCGGCCGCCTGGGCTGCTGCCTCCCACTGTACCGTCTGCAACTGCTCCGCCGTGGGCTTCTGGGTGTGAAACTTCTCCTGGGCCCGGGCGGTGAGAACATCCTCGTCAAAGGCGTTGAGCAGATTCTCCGCCAGCTGATTGGCCGGAACGCCCACCACCTGGGCAAATTCCTTCCGCTCGCCGGCGCTCATCTGACTATTGAGCCGGATCACCCGATTGGCAAGAGAGGTCAAGGTGTCCTCGTCCCGAGCGCCCAAAGCCACCGTCATCATCAGCTCTTTCAAAGAGACCGAGGGCTTGCGCTCCAAGGTGCGGGTCTCGGATTTTTTGGATTTGGTGACGCCCACCGCGTCCACGATGACAAAGTGGTCCTTATTCTCAGTGGCCGAGGGAGTTACCTTTTGCAGATCGTCCTTGCTGAGGGTGCGGGTTCCCCGGCCCTTCATCTGCTCAAAATAGTTCTTGCTTCGCACATCCCGCATGAAGATCAGGCACTCGATGGGTTTGACATCGGTGCCGGTGGCGATCATATCTACCGTCACCGCAATGCGGGGATTGTAGTTGTTGCGGAAGTCGCTGAGCACGCTCTCCGGATTCTCAGCAGAGTAGGTAATCTTTTTGCAGAACTCGTTACCCTCGCCGAACTCCTCCCGGACAATCTGGATGATGTCGTCAGCGTGGCTGTCCGTTTTGGCAAAAATCAGAGTCTTGGGGACTTCCTTACGCCGTGGGAACAGCGTGGTAAACAGGTTGTCCCGGAATGTGCGGATCACCATGCGGATCTGGCTGGGATTGACGATGTCCCGGTCCAACTGGGTGGGCTGGTAGTCCACATCCTCGTCCAGCTGCTTCCACCGTTTTTCCCGCGAAAGCCGGTTACGGCATTCGATGACCTGCTTCATGATATGGGCGCCGCTTTTGGTCACTTGGGTCTCAATGAGGAAAATATCCTCGCCCACATTGACGCCATCGATGATGGCTTGCTCCCGAGAATATTCGCTGACCACATTCTCGTTGAAAAAGGCAAAGGTGCGCTTGTCCGGCGTGGCGGTGAGGCCGATGAGGAAGGCGTCGAAATAGTCCAACACCTGCTGCCAGACATTGTAGATGGAGCGGTGACACTCGTCGATGATGATGCAGTCAAAAAACTCCGGCGGATACTTTTCGTTGTAAACTACCTCTTTGGCCTTCTGGTGGTCTGCCGAGGTCAGCTCATTAAGGGAAGTCTCCTCCGCCGACTCGTCCAGTTCCTCCCCCTTCAGAATAGAGTACATCCGCTGGATGGTGCTGATGCACACCTGCACATCCTGGGGAATGTAAGAGCTTTTCAGCCGCCGTACCCCATAAATTTCCGAGAAGGAACGGTTGTCATCATTGGGGCGGTAGGCCAGAAATTCCCGCTCCGCCTGTTCGCCCAGGCCCTTGGTATCCACCAAGAAGAGGACCCGATTGATCTTGGCATATTTCAGCAGACGATATACCGCCGTAATGGCTGTGAAGGTCTTGCCCGCGCCGGTGGCCATCTGGATCAGCGCTCTGGGGCGATTTTGGGCAAAAGACTGCTCCAGGTTTTCAATGGCTGTGACCTGACAGCTGCGGAAACCCGTGGTATCAAAGGGCGGGAAGTGCTTCATGTTGTTGCGGATGGTATCCTCAGACTTCAGCAGGGCGCGAAGGCTCTCGGGACGGTGAAAACTAAAGATGCGGCGGGAGCGATATTTCTGGTCGTTATAATCGGTGAAACGAGTCAGCTTTCCAGTGGCCTCATAGGCAAACCGAATACGGTATCCTGCCTGAACCCACTTGAAGGTGCTTCCGGCATATCGGCTGGACTGCCCCTCCACGGTGGTAATGTTCTCGCCTTTTTCATCTGCCTTGGCCTCCACAACGCCAACTGGGATGCCATCTACAAAAAGGGCATAGTCTACCGGCCCGGTGCTGGTGGGGAATTCCCGTACCGCTACACCGGGACCTGCCATAGGATTGAGCTGTCGCATATCCTGTAAGATCCACCCAGCCTGTGTTAGCCTCTGGTCAATTGCCTCACGGGCTTTTTGTTCTGGCGTCACGAAGTCCACCTCCGGCAATTATTGTAAATTTTATTTATTATATCACGTCTCTTGTAAGCAGGCCACCTTTTTTCGACTTCGGGCAGGCATGTGAAAAAGCAGTAGCTATTTCCCTTAGCCTGTGCTATTGTGTCTTGCTACAAGGAGGCGAGACACATGAACGAAACTTTGAAATCACTGTATGACCGATTCTACACCCCTCTGCCCTTGGCAGAGTACGAACGGGAAGTCGAGATCTGCCACCACCATCTGATCGAGCGGCTGGAGAAACCTGAGAGGAAACTGGTGCTGCAGATCATCGACACCCAGAACCACATCATCGAAGAACGGTCCCTGGACAGCTTTCTCTGCGGCTTCCGTTTGGCGTGGGAACTGGCCGGCGAACTGAATCATTACGAGGAAAACAGGCATCTGTCATCAGCCGAAGAAGCTGAGGCAGATGCCTGTTCTATTCCCTGAAAGAAACCTCTAACGGATGCTCTGGATGACCAGTCGGTCTATACACACCCCGCATCAGTCGGAAAGCCCTGCGCCAGCGATGCAGGGCACTGCCGGGATAGCGTTGGCGCAGATGTTCCAGCGCAGTCTTCCGGGCCTTTGTCACCCCGTCGGGAGAGAGCATCTCCCGCAGCCCCAATTCGTCCGCGGACAGCTTCTCATAGCCGTAGACGCCAAAGGTATGTCCCAGAACGGAGCGGTCTCTGGCGCTGAGCGTTTGAAACAACTGCTCCAGCAGCTCCAGGCTAATCTTCCGATAGACGATCTGCTCCGCCGACGCGCCCTGCCGATCGGAGAGCAGCCGCTCAAAGGGATCTCCGTCTTCCTCACTGCCCAGCAGATCAAAAACAGAGAGAAAATGCGTATTATAGCCGACCAGTCTTGCGGTGGCCTCATCTGAAAGATGCAGTGCCGCCGCGATTTCTTCTGCGGACTTTCCCTCCACATGATAGAGCCTCTGCGCCTGCCGCACCCGCTCCATCTCGTCCTTGCTCAGGGACATCACGCCCAGATTGGTCTCCAGATAGCGGTACATTCTTCCTCGCAGAAAGGGATAGAGATAGGTGGTCAATTTTCCGGTATGCTCGTCATAGCCGCCGCTATGGATGCGTTCCCACAGTTCCAGGCCGCCCTCGGCGCAGAGATCCTCCAGCAGCGGCGCGGACACCACATCTGTACATCCAAAGTGCCTGCACGATTCCAGAGCGATGGACCGAATGAAGTTCGCCAGCTGCTTGTGGAGCTGTTCAAACGCGTCGGCTTCGCCGGCCTGTGCCCGCCTGTACAGTTCTTCGTTCGTCATGCGCCACCACCTCCTCTCCGTCTGAAGATCAGCCCTCTCGCTTTGGCCGTCCCCTGGGACGGCTCTTTCTCTCAACACCGCAGCGCGGGTACAGCCGCTCCGCAGCCAGGGAAGTATTGAACGCCTCGTAAGTCGTGCCCGGTTTGGTTCGCGCCTGGTGGTACAGCTCCTGTGCCTTCTCCCGCAGTTTGGTCCGCTCCTCCGCCGTGATCACGCCGCGGGAACGATCCTTGTCGATCCGCTGATAACAGCGGTAAAGGGCCTGCGCCAGCGGACTTCCTCCCGCATCCTCTTTGATCCCGCGGAGACGGTAACCCAGCTGCGCACAGGTGTACTTTGGATTGGCCGGATTGGGCAGGTCGCAGTATTTGGTGTGGTACCCCTTCTGCAGCAGAAAGTATCGTCCGCAGTTCTGGCATTTGCGGATGATGTGTCCAGCCTCCAGCGCCTTGTAGAAATCCAATTTCAGCATGGTCTGAAGACGCGTCGCCTCGTAATATTCATAGACCTTGAACGCCCCGGAGTCCGGAGATGTCTCGCGGGGGACCAGCTGCAGCCGCACGTCGTCAATGGCGGTGTAGAATCCCGTCCCCTCCAAGGGATTGGCGATCCATTTGTAGGACCGCTCGCTATACAGGAATTCGTGCAGTGCCGCCAGGTAATTGTCAGGCGTCAGCTTATCCAGGGATGCAATGCCCATCCGGATGAACGCCTGCAAGGTCTGGCAAACCGAAGAAATGTCTTCCAGAAGATCGTCATAGCACATACAATACTGCCGGTAATACACCCACTTCTCCTGCAGGTTCCCCGGGCAGATCAAAAGGGCTCTGGTCTTTTCCGGCGGCTCCGGCGGGATGGGCGGTCGAGGTACCGGGATCTCACAGAATCCATCCTCCAGCTGAGCGCCGAAAAAATCATCGCCGCCATACTCCTCCGGATGCTCCAGATAGTCTTCGTAGTCTCCGATTGCAGCTAAGATCTCCAAATCCCGCTCCGTTGGTTCCAGATCCTCCGGCTCCTGAAACAAAGAGTACTGCTCTGTCAGAACCCGCGCCTCTGACAAAATCTCTTCCTGCTCCTGAAGCAGCTGAAACACCCGGTGCCGTACCAAGGAACGATGGAGCTTGATCATCTGCTCATTGGCCTCAAACCAGTCCTGCATCTGACGGCTCTTTTCATAATCCGCCATCTTGCGGACAGCTTTGACCAGTATCCGGCGCAGCTTGTGGTACTCATCCGGAGTGATGTTCAAAACCTCAGCAGTCAGCTCACCCAGCGGAAACGCATGACCATTCAGATCCAGTGTTTTCTCTCCGATGTAGAATGCGATGGACCGGAACATCCGGATCACCTCTTTTTCGTCAGCAAACAGTTTTTATTTGTCTGTTGTTTCTCTGAGTGTATCAAAAAAGTCTCCACAATACAAGTAGAGGGGCGAGGATCGAAGGCGGGCGATCCTCGCTCTTACTTTTTTTCGAAAGGAGATTTTTGATGAAAAAACTCAACACCATAGACGCCGACACCTTACAAACCATCGCCTACGAGCCGCTCACCTTCCTTGTGGAGGATCTGCTGCCCCAGGGACTGCACCTGCTGGCCGGCGCGCCGAAGATTGGAAAGTCCTGGCTGGCGCTGTGGCTGTGTCTCCGGGTGGCGCGGGGCGAATCCCTCTGGAACTTCCCCACGCATCCGTGCGAGGTCCTCTACCTCTGTCTGGAGGACAGCTTCCAGCGCATCCAGAGCCGGCTCTTCGATCTCACGGAGGACGCGCCGCCCACGCTGCACTTCGCCGTCATGGCGGAGCAGCTCCACAGCGGGCTGGTGGAGCAGATCGAGCAGTTCCTCAAAGAGCACCCGGCCACAGGACTCGTGGTCATCGACACCCTGCAGCGCATCCGCACCGTGAGCAATGACGTGAGTCCTTACGCCAACGACTACCGGGACATCGGTGTACTCAAAGCATTGGCAGACCGGCACCGCATCGCCGTGCTGCTGGTCCATCACCTGCGCAAGCTGGGGGACGACGACCCCATGAACATGATCTCCGGCACCACAGGTCTCAGCGGCGCCACCGATTCCAACTTCGTGCTCCGCAAGAGCAAGCGGCGGGAGAACACCGCCACCCTCTACTGTACCGGCAGGGACATCGCCTACCGGGAACTGTCTCTGGAGTTCAGCAGCGACACCCGCATTTGGGATCTGCTCTCGGATGACTGCGAGCAGGCCGGTGAACCGCACGGACGCATCCTGGCGCTCCTCTCCCCGCTGCTGCGGGAGCAGCAAGAGATCTGCGCCCCTGCCAAGGCGCTGCTGGAAAAGATCGACCCTGCCGGTTTAGAGGGCCTGACGCCCAACAGCTTCTCTCACCAGATCCGCAAAAGCGTTGACGCCCTAAGGCGAAGCGGCATTACCGTGTCCTTTCGCAAGAGCAACGGAGAGCGGCTCATCTGCCTGCGGAGGGCCGATGGTGTCGATGATCCCGCTGCCGCAAAGAGCGTCACCATCGACCCTGTGGCGGCCGCTGCGCCCCCTCTGAGGGGCTTTCCCGCCTGACGGGACTCGTTCCCCGTCCCCGGCGGGAGGGCCGCCACAGCTCCCCCAAACCGCCGGAAAACACGGGAGGCAAAGGGGTGCGGGTCTCCGCCGCCCACCGCCTTACAACGGGAGGATCGGCGGAGAGCAAGCATCGCCTTTGGCTGTTCACGCCCGCCACAGGCGGCCGCGAACTGCCCTCGGCATCTCTTTGCGGGCGGAAGCCCCGCACCCACTTTGCTGAAAATCAGAGAAGGAGGATCAACTTGAGCAAGAAACCCAACCGAACGAAATCCGTTCCTCTGACGTTTTACGTGACCGAGGCGGACTCCCGGCGCATCCACCGCAAGGCGGAAGCGTGCGGGGTGAGCCTCACCCAATATCTGACCGACTGCGCCGTCGGCAAAGAGATCGTCCGGATCGACGCGCTGACGGAGTTCACAAAAGCCTTGAAAGCCCAGGGCAACAACCTCAACCAGCTCACCACCCTGGCCAACATGGGACGCATCACCGCCGTGAATGTCCAGGAGGCCTGTGCCCTCTACGCCGACATCCAGCGTTCTCTCAAGACGCTGCTGGAGAGGACGGTGTGACACATGGCCATCGTCACAGCTGTCAACCGTCCCCGCGGGCAGACCCGCGGCGGCATGCGCGCAGTGCTCCAATACGTGATGAAGGAGGAAAAGACCGCCTATCAGGACCGCCATCTGGTGACCGGCGTGAACTGCCAGGCAGATTCCTGCTGCACCGAGTTCATCAGCACCAAGCTGCAGTACGGAAAAGACGGCGGCCGGATGTACTATCACTTCGTCCAGTCCTTCCATCCGGAGGAACCGGTCACGCCGGAGCTGGCGCACCAGATCGCACTGGAGCTGGCACAGCAGTGGAAGGACTACGAGGTCATCGTGGCCACCCACACGGACCGCGAGCATATCCACTCCCACTTCATCGTCAACTCCGTCAGCTTCCAGACCGGCAGGAAGCTCCACTTTGAAAAGGCGGACCTGACGCAGCTCCGCCAAGTCTCAGACACGCTCTGCATCCGTCACGGTCTGTCCGTCTGCCAGCCAAAGCGTCAGCAGGCGGTCTCCCGTCCCACCCAGGCGGAGTACCGGATCGCTGCCAGAGGGCAGAGCTGGAAAGTGCGGCTTGCCATGCAGATCAATGAGACCATGAAGTACGCCGTCTCCCGGGAGCAATTTCTGGAGCTGATGGAGAGCGAGGGCTACACGGTCCGCTGGTCGGCAAGCCGCAAGAGCATCACCTATACCACCCCCGACGGCTACCGCTGCCGGGACTGCAAGTTACACGACATGAAATATCTGAAAGGAGCGATGGAAGATGAGTTCCGCATTCGAGAAAAACTCTTCGCCCATGGACGAGCTGCTGGCCATGCAGCAAAGCGCGCTCCAGGCGAATTTGAACAAGGCATCCAACATCCAGAAAGCCGTCACACTGACGGAGGCCAACTGGATCGGTCTGACCCGAGCCATGGAGCTGACGGGGAACTCCATCCTCAAGGCCCAGGAGACGCTGGAGCGTCTCCCCACCGCGCAGGAGATGGAAACGCTGCTGGCAGGACAGGCCGGCAAGCTCACGACGGCGCACACCGAAGCGGTACAGCAGATCCAGCAGACGGTGCAGGAGCTGCTGGAGACCAGCAGAGAGAACCTGCGGTGGATGCAGGACGCCATGCAGGAGACCCGCGCCGACAGCCAGTGGGAGAGCGAGAAGCTGCTGAAGGAATTCCAGTCACAGGCTGGGAAGATCAGCGAAGCATACTCCTCGCGTCTGTCCAAAGCAGAAGATACGCTGCGGGAGTCCGCCAGTTCGATTGGCTGGAAGATGTACGCCCCCACCATCATCCTGGTGCTGTGGGAATTGGTGCGGCATCTGTGGCTGCGGGGATGAGCCTGCTGGAAGATGCCAGTGATGACCCGGAGGAGCGCCGCCGGCAGATGGAGGCCCGGGAGGCCGCCCAGAACCTGGGCGCCGTTATTGGCCTGGCCGCCGGAGCCGCCGGCGCGGCAGCCCGGCAGCACCGGAAGGAACTGTCCAAACCGGACGAGCCGCAGATGAAACAGTCACCGGGATGACACCCCACTTGGAAAATTGGAAGAAAGGAATCAGACACAGCTATGGCAAGTATCAAGCAGCTTCAAGCGCGTAAATATAAGATCACCGTCAGCAACGGGTACCGGCCTGACGGAAGGAAAATCAGCCGGGCCAGGACCATCACTGTGCCGGACACCGTCCGCAAACAGCAGATCCCCCAGTATGTGGCCCACCAGGCGGAGGAATTCGAGCGGCTGGTGAAGAACGGCTTCTGTGAGGACAGCAGCATGCGCTTCGAGGAATTCGCCCGCCGGTGGCTGGACCGGCAGTCCCGGTACGCTCCCAGCACGCTGGCCTCCTACCGCAGGATGCTGGAGGCAGTGTACCCGTACATCGGCGCCGTCCCCCTCTGCCGCCTGCGGCCCATCCACATGGAGAATCTGCTGGCGGAACTGCGGAAGCGGACCTGCCACGGGAAGCCCATCCGGGAGGCCACCGCCCAGAAGTATCTGACGGTGGTGTCCGCCGTCCTCAGCGACGCCAAGCGGAACGAGATCCTGGAAAAGAACCCCGCCCGCATGGTTGCGCTGCCCCAGACCCAGCGGGCCATCCAGCGCGTCCCCTCCCAGGCCGAGGTGCAAAAACTTCTAGACGCCCTGGCACGGGAGCCGCGGCACTACCGGATGTTCTACCTGCTCTCCCTGTTCACCGGCTGCCGCCGGGGCGAGCTGTGCGCTCTGCAATGGTCCGACTTCACCTTTGGGAAAGAGTCCCTGCTTCTCACCATCAGCCGCTCCCGCAGCAATGTGGCCGGCAAGGGCATCGTGGAGGGCGCCACCAAAAATGGCCGCAGCCGGGAGATCTATCTCTCCGGAGATCTGTGCGGGATCATCCGCAGCTACCACTATCGCAAAAAGATGGAGGCCGAGCGGGCCCGCCGCAAGCTCAGCCCCTACCTCTTCACCGACGAACACGGGCAGCTCATCCACCCCGATACCTTCACCAAGCGGCTGCGGAAGATCTATGACGCCATCGGCTTCCCCAGGGAATACCACCTTCACACCCTGCGCCACTACTTCGTGACCGCGCTGCTCCACTGCGGCGTGGACAAGCAGACGGTGGCCGATCTGGTAGGCCACGGCGACACGGGATTCCTGGAGCGTACCTACTGCCACCCGCAGCAGGCCCAGAAGGAACAGGCGGCTGACACCATGCGCACGGTGCTCCGCCCTGACGGCAGTCCCATCTTCAATCTGGCCGCCGCGTGTATGGCAAAGCGGCAGGGCGCATGATTGTCGGTTTCGTAGAAAAATCGGTTTTGCAAAAGGTTGTGATGGCTTTTGCCGGGAGCGTTCGGTATGGTGTGTTTGACAAACCGGCCTCAGCTGGACTGAGGCCAAGGAAAGAGAGGTCAACACCATATGGCAAGCATCCGAAAGCGGGGCAGCAGCTATCTCATCGTGGTCTCCATGGGCTACGACTACAAGGGCGCACGCATCAAGCCCCGGCAGAAAACCGTCCATCCACCCCAGGAACTGACACCAAAGCAGAGGGAGAAATGGCTCCGGGAGCAAGCGGTGCTCTTCGAGCGCTCCTGCCGGGATACCCCGGAGGAAACCGCAAAGCCCATCACCCTGGCCGCCTACATCGAGCTGTGGCTGCGGGAGATTGCCCCCGGCAAGCTGGCCAAGTCCACCATCCGCCGGGACCGGCAGGACATCGTCCGCATCCTCCCCGCCCTGGGCCACTACAAGCTCACGGAACTGCGGCCGGAGCACTTCCGTACCTTTTACGCCCAGCTCCGTGAGACCGTCAGCACAGAAACCAAAAAGCCACTCTCCGAGTACACCGTTGAGGGTGTGCACGCTACGCTGTGCAGCATCCTCTCCGATGCCGTGGAGGGTGGCTTTCTACGTCATAACCCCGCCTGGCGCACTTACCGCTACGCAGGGCGAAAGACAGAGAAGAAAATCGCGGATGCGGAGACGGTGGGTAAGATCATCTCCGCCCTGGAGGACGAGAGCATCAAGTATGAGACCTACTTCAAGC
>NZ_DAWBAJ010000008.1:0-45290 GCF_052306735.1 Dysosmobacter sp.
AGCTCCGTGGACCACTCGCAGTTGTAGCACTCATCCTCCGCCAGGATGCAGGGGCGGTTGATGCAGGCGGCCAGGTCCGCGCCGTCCATCTTCTGGACGGTTTTCAGCTCGAAGAACCGGGCACCGCCGAAGTAGCTGGCGATGATGTTCTGGGCCAGCTGGGTGTTGGGACCGGCGGCGGGGCCGAAGGGGGTCTCGATGGTTTCGCCGAAGATGGGCAGCTTCTTGACGCCCGCCTTATAGGGACGGTGGACACCGAAAACGGAGCCCTCACGCTGGTACTCGGTGGTGACCCAGGTCATCAATTCCCGGAAGGGAATGGGGATCATCAGTTCAGACATACGCTTTTTTCCTCCTCAAAAATACTCCTTGTATGGGACGGCGCATGACGACTCGCCGTCTGGTTTTTCGGTTCGTTCCTGCCGGAGACTGCCGAGCTTCTCTCAATCCGGTCGGTAGCCGTAGCCCTCGACGGTGAAGTCCAGGGTGTCCTTGGCTTCCTGGGTGGCAAAAATCACCCAGTTGCCGTCGATGCGGACTTCCAGAGTGCCGTCGTGCAGGCCGGCCCGGTAGCCATATCCTGTGCCGAAGTTGGATTGGTCGTCCTCCGTGGGCGACTCCGATCCATCCACCTCGGAGGTAATGGTGCCCTCCGTCTGGGTATCGTCGGATGACTGACCGGGGACGGGATACCCGGTGGTGCCGTATATCGTGCCGTCCACCATCACCTGCGGGGGCAGGTCATAGACTTCTTTTTCCAGCCCGCAGCCTGTCAACAGCAGGCAGGTCAAGAGAAACAGGATCCGTTTTTTCATGGCAAGCGGTCTCCGTTCAGGGGCTGCTTAATATTCGCAGTGGTTGAGTTTGCCCCACAGCTTCTTGGAAGATTCCAGGATGTGGGCGTTGACGGCCTCTTCGTCGATCTCCGTGAGGACCCGGTCCTTCATGAGGATCTTGCCGTTGATCATGGTGGTCTGGCACTGGCGGCCGGTCATGCCGAAGAGCATATGGCCGTCGATGTTGGCGTCGGAGAAGGGAGTGAAGGGCTTGTAGTCCATGACGATGACATCCGCCGCCGCACCGGGGGCCAATACGCCCAGGGTGGGGAAGCCGGTGCGCTCCGCCATCTTGGCGTTGTTCTTAAAGAGCATATCCGTTACCTCGCACCAGCCCACATTGGGCATGCAGGCGTTGTGGCGCTGGATGATGAGGGCCACCTTGATGCTCTCCAGCATGTCGTTGGTGTAGGCGTCGGTGCCCAGGCCCACCAGGATGCCCTTCTTGTAGAGCTGCAGAATGGGGGAGCAGCCCACGGCGTTGCCCATGTTGGACTCGGGGTTGTTGACGCACATGGTGTCCGTTGCCTTGATGATGTCCATCTCGGCAGTATTCACGTGGATGCAGTGGCCCAGGATGGTCTTGGGCCCCAGGATACCGTGATCCTGAAGACGCTGCACCGGGCGGCGTCCGTAGTTCTGAAGGGAGTCGTAGACATCGTTCATGCCCTCGGAGACATGGATGTGGTAGCCCACCCGGCCGTTGTTGGCCGCCACCATCCGGTCAAAGGTCTTGTCGGAGATGGTGAAGAGGGCATGGCCGCCGAACATGGCCTTGAGCATATCAGAGGGATTCTTCTCGCAGTAGTCGATGAAGTCCTTGTTTTCCTGGACGGACTGGAGGGACTTTTCCTCGCCGTCCCGGTCGGAGACCTCGTAGCAAAGGCAGGCACGCATGCCGAACTCCTTGGTGACCTCGGCAATCTTCATCAGGGAGCCGGGAATCTCGCAGAAGGAGGCGTGGTGGTCGAAAATAGTGGTGACGCCCTGCTTGATGGAGTCGATCACCAGGGCCTGGGCGGAAGCCTTGGTCGCCTCCAGGTCCAGATTCCGGTCGATGTACCACCACTGGCCGTCCAGCACCTCGTAGAAGTTGGTGGGGTTGTAGCCGTTGATGCTGAGGCCCCGGGCCAGAGCGGAGTAAATGTGGGTATGGGCGTTGATGAGGCCCGGCATGATGACGCCGCCCTTGGCGTCCACAAACTCCGCCTGGGGGTACTTGGCCTTCAATTCCGCGGTGGTGCCCACCTCCACGATCTTGCCGCCGTCGGTGACCACACCGCCGTCGGGATAATAGCCGGTACCGTTGGGGTCCCGGGTGATCACCTTGCCGTTTGCCAGTAAGATCATAATCAAAAACCTCCTTCAAGTTTTCCAATGTTGAGAGTTGGTTTCAAGAAAAAGAAAAGGCGCTTCAAACCACCCGGATTTGAAACACCTAACATAAAGGAATGATAGGTGTCAGCCCGTGCGCGCAGCACTTCGTTGCAGCTATCATTCTTTGCTTGTACTTGTATTGTACCGAAAGCCCTGCTAAAATGCAAGCAGGCGGGCTGAAAAATTTTTAGCCTTGTTTTGTACACATTGCCAGAAACTGGCGGAACTTTTTCCGCCCGACTTCGTCTGAATGGATAGAAAAAGCAGGAGGTGGCAGCGATGAAAAGAGGATGGGCATGGATTTTGGCGGCATGTCTGCTGCTGAGCGGCTGTGGGGCCGGTCAAGAGGAGGAGCCCCAGGAGCCGGAGCAGGTGCCCCAGACGGAGGAGTCGGTGACGGCTCCGGAGGGACTGACCATGGAGATGGAGCACCCGGTCTATGATCCCTCCCTGGATACGTATACATATTTTATTTGTAATGACACGGACGAAACGGTGGACTTCGGGGAGAACTACACCCTCCAGCGCCGGGACGGGGACGACTGGACGGACCTGACGCTGCGGGAGGACGCCGCCTGGGTTTTGATTGGTTATTTCCTGGAGCCGGGACGGACCATGGCGCTGACCTGCAGTTTTGCCCTTTATGAGGAAGCGCCCCAGGCCGGGGAATACCGGTTGGTGAAAACCGTAGAGGACACACAGCTGACGGCGGAGTTCGCCCTGGGAGAGAGCATCTACACCGCCCGGACCCCTTACGGCTTCGGCCCCCTGGAGGAGCTGCCGGAACGCTACGGTGCCGCTGACGCAGCCGGCAGCGGCGCGGTGATCTTCACCGGCAGCGGTGAGGAAAACCTCCAGGCTGTGGAGGAATTCCTGGACAAGGTGTCTTTGGATGTGCCCTGCCAGCTGCGGACGGTACAGGATCAGGGGGAGGGCGTCCCTATGGTCATCGATGTGATCTATGAGGGAGGTAACTTCCTCTGGCGGATGCGCAGCGGCGGTACCGAGGTGACGGAGCGGCGGCTTTCCTACCTGGTTACCGACGGCACCGATCTCTATCTCTCCGACGGGGCCGATTGGGAGACCGGTGAGCAGTACGGCGACCAGAGGATCTTCCTGGTGCCCCCTCTGCGGGGGACAGCCTGGGTGGCGGATGTGGAAACCATGACGGCGAACCGCCTGGCGGGGAACGTCACCCGGTACAAGGCCTGGTCGGCGGACGGGCTCTGGAGCGCCTCTTTGGAGGAGGAGCCTACGGCGTTTTCCGCAGAGTACCACGGCTCCGACGGGAGCTGGTCCAGGAGCTACGACCTCAAGGTGTGGGACGGCCTGGAGACGGAGATCACCGGACTTTCCTGGGAGGAAGATGACATCTTGAAGATCAACTGTAAGACAGCGGAAGGCGACACGGCTGTTTTGACCTTCAATCTTCAGACCGAGCGGCTGACCGCTTCGCCGGACAATTTATAAAGACGGACGGAGGAGCGCAGGCTCCTCCGTTTTTTTGCCTGCAGCGAAGAATTGACAAGAACCACAGAAGTCTGGTATTCTAAAGCGACCCTGGATGAAAAAACAAGAGAGGAAACAGGCTATGTTCGCAACCGTTATCAATACGCTCAACGACTGGCTCTATACGTATATCCTGATTATTCTGCTGATCGCGGCAGGGGTGTATTTCACCTTCCGGACCCGCTTTGTCCAATTCCGGATGTTTGCCGAGTCCATCCGCGTGGTGGGGGAGAAGCCCCACAATGCCGGATCCATCTCCTCCTTTCAGGCGCTGATGGTGTCCACGGCTTCCCGGGTGGGCACCGGCAACATCATCGGAATCTCCACCGCCGTCTGTTGCGGCGGCTACGGCGCCGTGTTCTGGATGTGGGTCATTGCCCTTATCGGCGGGGCTTCCGCCTTTGTGGAGTCCACTCTGGCCCAGATCTATAAGCGCCGGGATCCCCACACCGGGGAGAGCTACGGCGGCCCCTCCTATTATATCGAGGCCGCCCTCCACAGCCGCACCCTGGCGGTGGTTTTCGCCGGGGCGCTGATCCTCACCTATGCCGGGGGCTTCAACATGCTGGCGGCCTACAACCTCCAGTCCACCTTCTCCGGCTATGCCTTCTACAATCCTGATACTACCCCCTGGATCATCGGCGCCGTTTTGGCGGCAGTGGTGGGGTACTGCGTCATGGGCGGCGGCAAGCGCATCATCCGCTTCACCTCCACCCTGGTGCCCTTTATGGGCGGGCTCTACGTGCTGGTGGCCATTGTGATGGTGGTGCTCAACTGGCGGATGCTGCCCCAGGTGTTCGGCCATATCTTCGCCGGGGCCTTTGATTTCCAGGCCATCTTTGGTGGCTTTACCGGCTCGGCCATGATGTACGGCATCAAGCGGGGCCTCTTTTCCAACGAGGCGGGCGTGGGCTCCGCCCCCAACGCCGCCGCTTCCGCCGACGTCAGCCATCCCGTCAAGCAGGGGCTGGTGCAGATGCTCTCCGTGTTCATCGACACGCTCCTCATCTGCTCCGCCACCGCCTTCATGCTGTTGTGCTCCGGCGTTGCCCCGGAGGAGGCTCTCCAGGGTGCTCCCTATGTGCAGTCCGCCCTCCAGGCCCAGTTCGGTGCCGCCGGGCCCATCTTCATCACCGTGGCCATGGTGCTCTTTGCCTTTACCACCCTCATCGGCAATCTCTACTATGTGGATAACTGCCTGAACTATATTGTGGGGAAGATCCCCGCCAAGGAGTTCATGGTCCTCTTCCGCATCGACGCCATGGTACTGATCTTCATCGGCGCAGGCATGGAGATCAACATGGTGTGGAACCTGGCGGATGTGCTGATGGGCGTTATGGCTCTCATCAACCTGCCGGTGATCGTGATTTTGGCCCGGCCCGCTCTGACGGCGTTGAAGGACTATACCCGCCAGCGCAAAGCCGGCAACAATCCGGTGTTCCGCGCCGCGGACATCGGCCTTGCGGGAAAAACGGAATACTGGCAATGACAAATGGGCTGCCCCTCCGGGGCGGCCCGTTTTTTTGATACTCAGAAAATGTTTCTTGACAATAACGATATTCGATAATATACTGACGGTAGAAATAGCGATATTCGATATTTGAAAGGAGAGAGACCATGCCCCGGGAGAAATTCCAGACCCTGACGGAGCAGATGTTTTACATCCTGCTGTGCCTGCGGCAGGAGCAGTGCGGCACCGATATCATGGGGCAGGTGAATGCCATGACGGGAGGACGGGTATCCGTGGGGCCCGGCACCCTCTATAACCTTTTGGAGCAGTTCGTCTCCGCCGGGATGATCGTGGAGACGAAGGTGGAGGGCCGCCGCCGCAGCTATCTGCTGACGGACAAGGGGCGGCAGACCCTGGCGGAGGAGTACCGCCGCCTGTGTGCGCAGACAGCGGACTACCGCCGCTGCTTTGGAGAGGAGGAACAGCCGTGAGAGATGTGAAGTACCGCCTGGAGACCTTTACCCTCTATGATTACCGGGGAGTGGAGCGCCATCTGGAGGCGATGGAGGCCAAGGGCTGGCGTCTGGAGAAAACGGGCAACCTGTGGAAATACCGCCGGACGGAGCCGAAGAAGGTACATTACGCCGTCACCTATGTGCCGGAGGCGTCCGAGTTCAACCCGGCCCCCACGGCGGGGCAGGAGAATCTGGCGGAGCTGTGTGCTGCCGCCGGATGGGAGAAGGCGGCGGACTGGTTCCAGATGCAGATCTTCCGCTCGGAGCAGCCGGATCCCATGCCCCTGGAGACAGAGGAGACCGTGCGGCTGGAGGTGCTGCAGCGGTCCATCCGGAAGAACTTCCTGCCCAGCAGCCTGCTGCTGACAGTGCTGGGGGCGGTGATGCTGGCCCAGCAGATCTGGTCCATCCGGCAGGACCCCATTGGGACCCTGAGCCGGACCAGCAGGCTGTTCCCGATTTTATTGTGGCTGTTGGTGGTCTTCTCCGCCGGGGGGAATCTTCTGGACTACGCCCTGTGGCTGCGCCGGTCCAAGAAGTCCGTGGCCCAGGGAGGACCCTGCGCTCCCGGCGGCGGGTACCGGTGGCTGGCTAAAGTCAGCTGGGCGGTGCTGGGCGTCCTGCTGGTGGGATATGCCGCGTCTATGCTGGGGGAGAGCAGCCCTCAAATGCTGGCCTTCGTGGGTGTGTATTTTGCCCTGACACTTCTGCTGATCGCGCTGGTGCGGGGGACCCAGAAGGGGCTCCGGCGGGCGGGAGCCTCTAAGCACTTGAACATGGGGCTGACCCTGGCGGTGGATGTGGTGGGGGCCCTGGTGCTCATCGGCGGCCTCATGGCGGTGGTCACCTTGGGGATCTTCCGGTATCACTGGTTTCAAAGGACGCCGGTGGATACCTACGACACTGGAAACTATGTCTTTCACATCTATCATGACGAATTGCCGCTGACCATTGAAGATCTCACAGGGGAAACGTACAGCGGTTATTCCTACGAACGGACCGAGGATGCCTCCTTTTTGCTGGGGCGTCTGGAGGGGGAGCAGTGGCATGTTCCAGACGGCACCGACGCCCCGGAGCTGGACTATGAGATTTTGGACGTGAAAGTGGGGTTCCTGTATGACTGGTGCCTGGAGCAGTATCTGGAGGAGTACGCAGACGATCAGGAGAGGGAGTACCGCCCGGAGGATCCGTCGCCCTGGGGAGCGGAGGCGGCCTACCGCCTGTGGTGGGACGAAGAAGGCTACCACCGCTGGATCCTCTGCTTTGATGGGCGCATTGTGAAGCTGGATCCCGACTGGACGCTGACACCGGAACAGATGGCCCTGGCGGGAGAGCGGCTGTCCGGCTGACAGAAAATTTTCACGCATAGGTGAAAAAATTGTGCATAAACTACTTGCAATGAAAAATCAAACCGTGTAATATAGTATTGCAAACTAGATTATATGGTTTTCGGACGGCTTAGCCGGTTTTTGCAAGGAGCGATCATACATGCGCAAATTCTTTTCCTATGCTCAGGACCCTGTCAGCTGCGAGACTCATGCCATTGGGGCCGCAGCGGCCTTTGCGGGAGGATTCCTGTTTTTGATTCGGGCTCTGAAGGTGGGGGCGCCCACCCTGGCCCTGGCGGCGGCCATGTGCTTCTGCCTTTCCATGATGGCGCTGTACTCCGCCAGCGCCATTTACCATTTCTATCCCGGCACCGCCCAGTCCGGCGGCGTCAAGCGCTTTTTGCGCAAGATGGATCATGGGATGATCTATGTGCTGATCGCCGGCAGCTACACACCCTTCTGCCTGGTGCTGCTGCCCCAGCCCAAGGGGACCCGGTTCTGCCTGATCCTGTGGGCGGTGGCCATCGCGGGCATCCTGGCAAAGCTGCTGTGGATCAATGCCCCCCGGATCCTCTCCACCATGGTGTATCTCATCATGGGCTGGGCCGTGGTGTTCGTGGCCAAGGATTTCGCAGTGCTGGGCCAGCCCTGCCTGACCCTGGTGGCCCTGGGCGGGGTGTGCTACTCCGTGGGCGCGGTGTTCTACGCCATCAAGAAGCCCAACATCTCTCCCCGGTGGACGTTCCATGAGATCTTCCACCTGCTGATCCTGGCGGGCTCTCTCTTCCACTATCTGGCGGTGTACTTCTACGTGCTGTGAGTGTCCGGAAGACGTAAAAAAGGAAAGGATCGTATGATCCTTTCCTTTTTTGTATATGGGGATTTATTCCGCCCGGAGGGCATTCCAGGCGGCGGTGTATTCCGCCGCAACGTCCGACGGGGTGCCGCTTTCGGTCAGTACCAGGTAGCGATACGTCTCATCCTGGTACAGCTGGATCACCACGGCGGAGAAGTCCTCCCGGAAGTCAAAGCTGTTCTGGGTATAAGGGCCCAACGCCAGCGTGGAGTGGCCACCTTGATCCAGGGCGGGGAAGTGGAAGGTCCAGCCAGCGGCGGTCACATCGTCCGGATCCCGGATCCAGAGGGTATGGGAACCGTCCAAGCCGGCTCCTTCCAGGGTGATGGTTCCGGTCATCTCGCTGGCATGGGAGCGCAGCAGGTAGCGGGTGCGGACTGCTTCCATGGAAGCGGTTACCTCCGCCCCCATGGTACTGCTTTCCGGATCCCAAATCCCGCCGGAATAGGTGCGGGACACATTGGAGCGCAGGGGAACATAGGGAATAGTCAGCAGCAGGAAGAGCAGGAACACCACAATCACAAAGGCGGTTTTCCAAAGGTTGGGAACGGATTTTGCCTGGGCCATGCCGCACCGCTCCTTTCCCTTTGATTATTTGGTGCCGAAGATCCGGTCGCCGGCGTCGCCCAGGCCCGGGACGATATAGCCGTGCTCATTGAGATGGTCGTCCACGGCGCCGCAGTAGATATCCACGTCCGGATGGGTCTCCTGAATGCGCTGGATGCCCTCCGGCGCCGCCAGGAGCACCATGAGCTTGATGTTCTTGCAGCCCCGCTTCTTCATCTCGGAGATGGCGGCCTCAGCGCTGCCGCCGGTGGCCAGCATGGGATCCACAATCATGATGTCACGGTCGGCAATGTCCTTGGGCATCTTGCAGAAGTAGACGTGGGGCTCCAGGGTCTCCTCATCCCGGAACATGCCAATGTGGCCAACCCGGGCAGAGGGCACCATGCGCAAAACACCGTCCACCAGGCCAAGGCCTGCCCGCAGAATGGGTACCACGGCAAACTTCTTGCCCTTGAGGGTGGGAGCCACCGTCTTGCAGATGGGGGTCTCCACCTCTTTTTCCGTCAGGGGCAGATCCCGGGTGGCCTCGTAGGTGATGAGCATGCCAATCTCACTGACCAGCTCCCGGAAGTCCTTGACGCTGGTGTGCTTGTCCCGCAGGATGGTCAGCTTGTGGGCCACCAGAGGATGATCCATCACGTGTACTTTCCCGTTCATTTGCGCTTCTCCTTTATATTGAAATGTTGTTTTGGAAACCCTTAGGAATGGCTCTTTGCCTTTTGCTGGCGGTCCCGCAGCCGCTCCGCCTGGGGCGGGCGCAGATAGACCGGCTGGAGAGCCTGGGCGGTGATGAGGCCGCCGTTACGGGCGATCTCCTCCGCTGCCAGGGCCACCGAGGCAGCGCTTTGCATCACCAAATGGGGAGGGGCCAGACGGCAGGCGATGCCCGCAGATTGCAAAGCCTCATAGCACATGGCGCCGCCGTCTCCCACCACGGTCTTGGGCCGGGGATCGTCCCGGAGTTCCTCCGCCAGATCCGTAAGGGAGATGGCCCGGTCCGGCGTCAGCCGGGTAAGACGGCCGTTTTCCGCGGCAAACAGGGCGTTGTAGACCTGGCTGCGCCGGGCGTCCATGGCGCACACCACCAGCCCGTCGGCGTGGGAGACATTTCGGGCCATGGCCTCCAGGGTGGAGACTGCGGCTACGGGCTTCTCCGCCGCCACTGCCAGCCCCTTGGCGGCGGCCACGCCGATGCGGATGCCGGTAAAGGAACCGGGGCCCGCCGCCACGGCGATAGCGTCACAGCTTTGCAGGGTGAGATCCGCGTTTTTCAAAATAAATTCCACAATGGGCATCAGGGTGCGGCTGTGGGTCAGGCCTGTGTCCTGGAAGCCCAGGGCCAGCAGCCGCCCGTCCTCTGTCACGGCGGCGGACACCGCCTTGGCGGAGGTCTCCAGAGCCAGGATCCTCATGGGGCTTCGCCTCCTTCTATTTCGATGATCCGCCAGTTGTCGTGATCCGGATGGCGGGAGATGGTGACATAGATGGTGTCCTCCGGCAGGGCGTCGTCCACCTGCTCGCTCCATTCCACGGCGCATACCCCGCCCCGGTCCAGGTAGTCGTCCCAGCCGATGTCGAACAGGGCATCGGAGTCCGGCAGACGGTACATATCAAAATGAAACAGCGGGATGCGGCCCTCATATTCATTGACGATGGTGAATGTGGGACTGGTGACCCGGCCTGTACAGCCAAGGCCCCGGGCCAGGCCCCGGGTGAAGGCAGTCTTGCCCATACCCAAACCGCCCCGGTAGGCCAGTACGGTCCCCGGCGACAGCGACGCGCCCAGCCGCTCCCCGGCGGCTTCCGTCTCCGCTTCGCTGTGGGAGAGAATTTCCATGGGGCGCTCCTCCTTTTCGATGCTTTTTTACCGTAGCAAATATATCACATCCCGGCCGGTTTGTAAAAACAAATTTGCGGCGTTTACACCGGCGGGCGGCTGTGGTATACTGCATTCGTTGAATTTTGCCTATATACCGGAAACGGAGAGTTTCATGCTGAACCGACTCAAAGCCATTCTGGCGGATTTTTTCCAGCAGGCGGATCTGGTGCTGCTGGGCCTTTGCTGCACTGCCAGCATCTACGGTCTCGTGCTGATTTTCAGCGCCACCAATTTCATGTCCGAGGACCGCTACCGCTATATCATCGTCCAGGGGGCCGCCATGCTCATCGGCATTGTGGCCTATATCGCCATGTCCATGGTGGATCTGGAGATTTTGATGAAGCGGTGGAAATGGATCCTGGCGTTCAATATTCTGATGTTTCTGCTGCTGATCCCCTTCGGCGTCAGCGTCAGCGGAAACCGGGCCTGGCTGAAATTTCCCGGCATGCCGGTGAATATCGGCCCGGCGGAGATCGTGAAGATCTCCTTTACGCTGCTGCTGGCCAAGCAGCTCTCGTGGCTCCGGGAGGAGAAGCAGGACCTCAAGTCTTTCCGCGCCGCCGCGTTTGTGGGGGGCCATACCTTGTTCCTGATGGGGCTCTATGTGGTGATCTCCGGGGACATGGGCAACTCCCTCTCCTTTTTCTTCATCTTCCTGGCCATGGCCTTTGTGGCGGGTTTCGCTCTGCGGTGGTTTGCCCTGGTGATCTTCGGCGGCGTCGGCGCGGTGGCGGCGGCCTTCTGGCTGGATCTGGTGCCGTCCTATGTGCGGGATCGCTTCGCCGTCCTCTTTGACCATTCCTATGACACCATGAAGGCCGGATGGCAGCAGACCCGCAGCCTCCTGACCCTGGGCGGCGGCGGATTGTTCGGACAGGGTTACCTGAACGGAACCCAGTCCCAGGCGGGGGAGGGGTCCATCCCCGCCCGATGGACGGACTTCATCTTCGCCGTCTGCGGCGAGGAGCTGGGCCTGGTGGGCTGCGCGCTGGTGATGGCGCTGCTGACTGCCATCATCATCCGGATCCTGCTGGTGGCCCGGAACGCCCAGTCGCCTTTCCACTGCTATATCTGCGTGGGCATGGCTGCCATGCTGATCTTCCAGAGCATCACCAACATCGGCATGTGCCTCTTCGTGATGCCCGTCATCGGACTGACGCTGCCTTTCTTCAGCTACGGCGGATCCTCTCTGGTGACGGTGTTTGCCGCCATGGGGGTGGTGTCCGGCATCAAAAAGCGGACGCCTACCATGCGCCGGCCCGGCAAGCCCATCCAGTAAACCGGAGGTTTGCTCCCGGGGATCTTTTGGGATCCCCGGGATTTTTTCCGTATATTTTCACCGGCGGCGGCGGACACTAGCTTTGCAAGATATTGTGAGGAGGTCCGTTGCACGTGAATATCCGTATTTTCAGACGCACTGCCGCCCTGGCGCTGGCGGCGGCGGGACTGCTGACCATCGGCGCCGGAGCGCTTTTTGGAAAGAGCAAGGAGGCGTCACAGCCGCCGGAGGGAGCGCCGGTGGCCAAGGCATTGGAGATCACCACCTACCGGGGCGTTCCCTACCGGGCCCAGTTCCTCGCCACGGACGCGGAGGGGGACGCGGTCACGTATGCCGTGGATCAGCCGCCCCAGAAGGGCACCGTGGTGGTGGATGGCGCCGACTTCACCTACACGCCGGATGAGGGTGTCACAGGTTCCGACAGCTTCACCTATACGGCCACCGACGCTGCCGGGAACACCTCCGCTCCCGCAGAGGTGACAGTGACCATTGAGAAGATCCGCTCCGGCGTCACCTACGCCGACATGGGAGACAGCGCTGCGGCTGCTGCCGCCCAATACCTGGCGGAGGAGGGGATCTTCGTGGGACAGAAGATCGGAGACCAGTACTGCTTTGAACCGGACCGCTCCGTCTCCCGCAGTGAGTTTTTGGCCATGGTGATGGAGACCGCCGACGCGGACGTCACATCCGTCACCATGACGGGTTTCTCCGATGACGATGCCATTCCTACCTGGGCCAAAGCCTACGCCGCCGCAGGCGTGGCAGAGGGCGTGGTGCAGGGCAGCGCCACACCGGAGGGAGCCGCCTTCCGGGGCGGGGATCCCATTACCTTCAGCCAGGCGGCCACCGTTTTGAACCGGGTGCTCTCCGTGGCGGATGTGGATCTTGCCGCCTGGTATGCCGACCGGGAGGCCGTTCCCTCCTGGGCTGCCCAGGCGGTGGGAAATATGGAGTCCGTCAGCGTCCTGGCAGCGGGGAGCTTTGGCAGCTCCTCCCTGGAAGAACCCGTCACCCGGGCGGATGCAGCCCAGATGCTCTGCGCCGCAGGAACGCTGCTGGCGGGAGAGGAGCCGGGCCTTCTGGACTGGCTGGGTTAAGCGCCCAGAGAATACGCCCCCGGGAAAGCCGCGGCTTTCCCGGGGGCTTTCTCCCGTTGTTTCGGAGGCAGGGGGGAGAGAAAAAACGCCCATTTTTGGCGGTTGTATTCGCAAACAGGATGTGGTAAACTAATTAAATTATAATAGCCTTTTTATGTGCATATGGATCAGTTAGAAGCTGCCGCCTGTAGGCGGGTTCAAGAAAAGAGGTACCAGTTGGGTATGAAAATCGTTGTATTGGCAGGCGGCCTTTCCACGGAGCGGGCCGTTTCTCTGGTGACGGGCACCAGCGTGTGCCGGGCGCTGCGGGAGGATGGACACCGGGCTATCCTGGTGGATGTGTTTTTGGGCGTGGAGACGCTGCCGGAGGATCCCGAGACCCTCTTTGACGCGCCGGACGGCCTGTGTCCCCACGCCAGCATCGAGACGGCAGCGCCGGATCTGGACGCCGTGCGCAAGAGCCGCCCGGACGGGGAGACGCGTCTGCTGGGGCCCAACGTGCTGGAGCTTTGCGCCCTGGCGGATATCGTGTTCTTGGGCCTCCACGGCCAGGACGGCGAGGACGGCCGCATCCAGGCGGCCCTGGACATCCTGGGCGTGCCCTACACCGGCTCCGGGTATCTGGGCAGCGGCATGGCCATGGATAAGTCCCTCACCAAGTACATGATGGAAAAGGCAGGCATTCCCACGGCGCCCTGGCGGGATATCCCCTCCTATACGGAAGCAGACATCCCCGCTCTGGCGGCGGAGCTGGAGGTGCCCTGCGCGGTGAAGATCGTCAACGGCGGATCTTCCATCGGCGTGGCTCTGCCGGATACCCGGGAGGAGCTGGAGACGGCGCTGCGGGAGCTGCTGCGCTACGGCAGCCACGTCATCGTGGAAAAGAAGATCCAGGGCCGGGAGCTGACGGTGGGCGTTCTGGGCGAGGACTATCTCCCGGCGGTGGAGATCGTGGCCAAGTCCGGCAACTTCGACTACGAGGCCAAGTACCAGACCGGGGGCTCCGAGGAGATCTGCCCGGCCCCCATCACGGCGGAACAGCAGCGCCAAATGGGCGAGTATGCCCTGCGGCTCCACCGGGCTCTGGGATTGCAGGTCTACTCCCGGACGGACTTTTTGCTGGACGAGAGGGGGCAGCCCTGGTGCCTGGAGGTCAACTCCCTGCCGGGATTGACTCCCGCCAGCCTGGTGCCCAAGGAGGCTGCCGCCGTGGGGCTGAGCTACAACCAGCTTTGTGAGAAGATCATCCAGCTGTCCCTGCCCATCAAGCGGCGGGGATGAGCGCTCCGGCATCAAAGAGAAAAGAAATTTAGAAATGCGCGATCTGCGCGTGGAGGTTTCTATGCAGCCAATGACGATCCGTGAGATCGAAGCCGCAGTAGGCGGCCGTTTGCTGACGCCGGGGGAGACGTTTCCCCCGGTGTCCGCGGTGGGCACCGACAGCCGTCAGGTGGAGCCGGGATCCCTGTTCGTCCCCTGGAAGGGGGAGAAGTACGACGGCCACCGCTTTATCGACGCGGCCCTGGAGGCAGGGGCCGCCGGGTGTTTGTGCGCCCAAGTACCGGAGCAGCTGTTGCCCGGAAAGTTTTACATCCAGGTGCCGGATACCCGTCTGGCATTGCGGGCTCTGGCAGCTTCCTGCCGGAACCGCTATGATATCCCGGTGATCCAGATCACCGGCTCCGTGGGCAAGACCACCACCAAGGAGATGATGGCCGCTGTTCTGGGGGCAAAGCTCCGGGTGCTCAAGACCCAGGGGAATTTCAACAACGACATCGGCACTCCGCTGACGCTGCTGAATCTGGGGCCCGAGCATCAGGCCGCCGTGGTGGAGACGGGGATGAACCACTTCGGGGAGATCCGCTACTTGGGCCAGATGGTGCGGCCCACCATTGCCGTCATCTCTAACATCGGCGATGCCCATGTGGAATTTCTGGGCAGCCGGGAGGGCATCCTCAAGGCCAAGTGCGAGATCTTTGAAAACCTCCAGGAGGGGGGCGTGGCGGTCCTGAACGGCGACGACGCCCTGCTCAACACCGTAGAGCTTCCCTTCCGCACGCTGCGCTGCGGCCAGTCCGAACACTGCAACGTCCGCATCAGCGATCTGGCGGATCACGGAGTGGAGGGCATCACCTGCACCGTTACCACGGAGCGGCAGACCTATCATCTGACCATTCCGGCGCCCGGCGAGCACATGGCCTATTCTGCCTCCATGGCAGTGGCGGTAGGCGAGGAGCTGGGCCTTACGGAGGAGGAGATCGTCCGGGGCGTGGCTTCCTACCAGCCCTCCGGGTCCCGGATGCGGATCCTGCGGCTGCGGGAGGACCGGCTGCTGCTGGACGACTGCTACAACGCCAATCCCCAGTCCGTCACCGCAGCGCTGGAGATTTTGGCCAAGACCGAGAGCGACCAGAAGATCGCCGTACTGGGCGACATGGGCGAGCTGGGGGAGCTGACGGAGCAGGCCCACTATAATGTGGGAGCCCTGGCCGCTATGCTGGGCGTGGATTTTGTGGCGGCCGTCGGCGAAAAAGCCGAGCTCATCGCCGAAGGGTGCATGGAAAGCGGCGGTACCGCCCTGCACTTCGACAGCCGGGAGAGCGCCCTGCGCACCCTCACTGCCCAGTTTACCCCCCATACCGCCATGCTGGTGAAGGCCTCTCACGCCATGCGCTTTGGGGAAATCGTGGAGGAGCTGCGCAAGACCTATGATTGAGATACAAGTGGAAAACCTGGTCAAATCCTTTGAGGTGGGGAACAATATCCTGGATGGCCTCTCCTTTCAGATCGACCAGGGGGAGCGGGTGGGCCTTTTGGGCAAAAACGGCGCCGGAAAGACGACCCTTTTCAAGATCCTCACCGGAGAACTGGACTATGACGAGGGGGAAGTCCATATCGGACAGGGGCGGCGCATCGGGCTCATTTCCCAGATCCCCGTCTATCCCGCCGGCTATACGGTGGAGGATGTACTGCGCACCGCCTTTTCCCGGGTGCAGGCCCTGGCGAAGGAGATGGAATCCCTGGCCGCCAAAATGGCGGCGGGAGAGAACGACCCCGCCCTGCTGCGCCGCTACGGCTCCCTCAGTGAGCGCTTCGAGGTCTTCGGCGGCTACGATACTGACGTGGCCGTCAACAAGGTGGCAAACGGCCTCTCCATCTCCCAGGCCATGCGCGCCCAGCTTTTTGACAGTCTCTCCGGCGGAGAAAAGACCCGGGTGAACCTGGGCCGCCTCATTCTGGAGGACACGGACATCCTGCTGCTGGACGAGCCTACCAACCACCTGGACCTCCACGCCACGGAGTGGCTGGAGGAGTATATCCGCTCCTTCCGGGGCACGGTGGTGGCCATCTCCCATGACCGCTATTTCCTGGACCGGGTGGTGACCCGGGTCATTGAGATCCAGGACGGCAAGGCGGAGTTTTACAGCGGCAACTACAGCTTCTACGCCGTGGAGAAGGAGCGGCGTTATCAGGAGCGCATGAAGCAGTATCAGAAGGAGCAGGCCAAGATTGCCCAGCTGGAGAAATCCGCCGAGCAACTGCGATTGTGGGCCTTCCAGGGCATGGACAAGACCTATCGCCGGGCCATCTCCATGGAAAAGCGCATCGAGCGCATGCGCACTACCGCAAAGCCCACCAAGGCCAAGAAGATGGACGCCCGGTTCAATACCGCTGAGTTCCACGGCGACGAGGTGCTCTCATTGCGGGGCGTGGCCAAGAGCTTTGGCGACAAGAAACTCTTTGACGGCATTACGTTGAAGGTGGAGGGGGGCGAGCGCATCGCCCTCATTGGAGACAACGGAACCGGAAAATCCACCCTTATCAAAATGATCATGGGGGAGCTGTACCCGGACGACGGACGTATCCGCACCGGCCCGCAGGTGAAGGCGGCGTATCTTCCTCAGATCATCCATTTTGATCACCCGGACTGGAATCTGGTGGAGAATATGATGGCGGCCAAGCGGGGCCTCTCCGCCCAGTCCGCCCGCAACCGGCTGGCCGCCTATGAGTTCCGGGGAGAGGATGTGATGAAGCCCGTCAGCGTCCTCTCCGGCGGAGAGCAGAGCCGCCTGCGGCTGTGCATGCTGATGGATGACGAGATCAACTTCCTGATCCTGGACGAGCCTACCAACCATCTGGACATCGCCTCCCGGGAGTGGATCGAGGAGGCGGTGGAGGCCTACGACGGGACGCTGCTGTTCGTCAGCCACGACCGCTATTTCATCAACCGCTTTGCTACCCGCATCTGGGAGTTGGCGGATCAGACCATCACCGACTATCCCATGGGCTTTGCCCAGTACCGGCAGGTGAAGGCCCAGGAGGAAGCGGAAAAAGTGGAGCCTCCCAAGCCCCAGAAGGAAAAGCCCGTTACCGAGCGTCCCCAGCGGGGCAACAAGGCCCAGCAGGCCGCCCGGCGGCAGCTGACCATTTGCGAGCGGGATATTGCAAAGGCTGAGGAGCATATTGCCGCCCTGGACGCAGAGATGGAGGCAGCTGCCTGTGACTATGAGAAGCTCAATGAACTGGTAAAAGAGAAAGAGGCGGCCCAGACGGAGCTGGACGCCCTGTACGAAAGGTGGGAGCAGCTCAGTGAGGAGGCAGAGGGCTAAGCACGCCCCGGTGCCTGAGGTAGCATCCTATCGGGGCCGCAGACTGCCCGGCGCTATGACGGCTGCTGCGGCAGTGCTGGTTTTTGTGGGGTTGGTGCTGATCCTGGTCCGGCCTCTGGGTATGCGCTTTTCCGGCTTTTTGCTGCTGGGGCTGACGGCCTTGCTGGTGCTGGAGCAGTTGCTGAATCAGTGGGCCCGCGGGTCCCGAAGGGGCTGGTGGTGCCGCCTGGGGTTCCGGGCGGCAGTGGCCCTGGTTTTGATCCCCTTGATCCTGATTGAGGGCGTTGTCATTGCCGAGGGACATCAGGAGCCCTCCGGCCAGGAGCCGGATGCGGTGATCGTGCTGGGAGCCGGGGTCAACGGTACCCAGCCGTCCTTGTCCCTGCAGACCCGGCTGGACGCGGCGCTGGTGTACCTGGAAGCGTATCCGGAGATCCCGGTGGTGCTCACCGGCGGGCAGGGCTACGGAGAGGAAATCACCGAGGCCCAGTGCATGTACGATTATCTGACGGAGCGGGGGGTGGACGCCCGACGGCTGATCCTGGAGGAGAATGCCACCAACACGGCGGAGAACTTCGACTTCTCCAGGGAGCTGCTGCGGCAGGCGGGCATCGATCCCGTGATGGATACCGTGGCTGTGGTGACCAACGACTTCCATATCGCCCGGGCCCGGCTCCTGGCGGCCAAGAAAGGCTATGGCTTTACTGTGGGCGTTCCGGCGGAGCTGCCCTGGCTTCACCTGGAGGTCAACTACTATCTGCGGGAGGCCTTTGCCGTGGTGAAGAGCGCGCTGTTTGACTGAGAAGATCCTGCGCCTGAGGGCAGGCGCTGAGAAAACCGGAAACGGAGGAATCCATGAAGGACGTATTATGTATCTATTACTCCCGGACGGGAAATACCAAGAAGGCCATGGAGGAGATCGCCCAGGACCTGGACGCCGAGTTGGCGGAACTCCATGACGATGTGGACCGCAGCGGTTTGGGGGGCTGGCTCCGGAGCGGCCTGGACGCTATGCGCCGTACTACCCGGCCGGTGACGGTGGAGACCCAGCGGCCTCTGAAGGACTACCGACTGGTGATTTTGGGCACCCCGGTGTGGGCCGGGCGGTGCAGCTCCGTCATGCGGGGCTTCCTCAAGTCCCGGGGACAGGAGCTGAAAAACGTTGCTTATGTGGTCACCCGCAGCAGCAACGGCCGGTTTGAGGAGGTCTATGACCAGATGGATCTGTATGTGCCCGGCGGGCGGCGTTTTGCCGTCTCCCTGCGCAGCGGCGCTGTGGGCTACGAGTTCTGGCAGGAGGATTTCCTGCGGCAGGCACGGGAGTTTTTGACTGCCGAAAAATAGGGCGGGCCATCCTTTCATCTTGATTCGGAAAGGAGAAGCCCATGGAGGAAAAACTCAAGGAGATCGTGCTGCGCTTTGACGATCTGCAGGCCCAGCTGGGAGACACGGCGGTCTATTCCGACGCGGAGCGGCTGCGGAAGGTGAATCGGGAGCTCAAAGAACTCACTCCTGTGGCGGAAGCATCTTCGGCCTATTTCCAGGCCCGGAAAGAGGCGTCCGAGGCGGAAGCCCTGCTCTCCGACCCGGATTTCCGGGAGCTTGCCAGGGAAGAGCTGGAGCGGGCCAACCGGGAACTCCGCCGCCTGGAGGAGGAGCTGCGGGTGCTGCTGACGCCCCGGGATCCCCACGATGGCCGCAGCGTGGTGATGGAACTGCGCAGCGGCGTGGGCGGCGAGGAGGGCGCCCTCTTCGCCGCGGCCTTGCTGCGGATGTACAGCATGTATGCGCAGCGCCGGGGCTGGCACACCGACATCGTCAGCCTCAATGAGACGGAGCTGGGCGGCGTGAAGGAGTGCAGCGTCCTCATTGAGGGGGACGACGCCTACTCCCGGCTGAAGTTCGAGTCCGGTGTCCACCGGGTGCAGCGGGTGCCGGAGACGGAGTCCGGCGGCCGCATCCACACCAGCGCCGCCACCGTGGCGGTGCTGCCGGAGGCGGAGGACGTGGAGCTGGAGATCGATCCCAAGGATCTGCAGATCGACACGTACCGCTCCTCCGGCGCAGGCGGGCAGCATGTCAACAAGACGGAGTCCGCCATCCGTATCACCCACCTGCCTACGGGCACGGTGGTGGAGTGCCAGGATGAGCGCAGCCAGTATAAAAACAAGGATAAGGCCATGAAGGTGCTGCGGGCACGCCTCTATGAAGCGGAGCGTGCCCGGCAGGCGGCTGCCGAGGCGGCGGAGCGCAAGAGCCAGGTGGGCAGCGGAGACCGCAGCGAGCGCATCCGCACCTATAATTTTCCCCAGGGACGGGTGACAGACCACCGCATCGGATTGACGCTTTACAAGTTGGATGATATTATGGACGGCGACCTGGATGAGCTCATCAACGCACTGACCACCGCCCACACGGCCCAAAAGCTGGGCGAGGGACAGGCGTGAGCGCCAAATGAAAACGTAAGGTACGGGCACTGCCCGGCCAAGAGAGATAGAGGCGAAGCAAATGCAGACATTATATTTTGATTTGCGGGATACCAAGGGCCAGCAGAAGGAGATCGAGGACAAAATCTCCGCTGCGGCAAAGCTTCTGCGGGAGGGCGGTCTGGTGGCTGTTCCCACGGAGACCGTGTACGGCCTGGGAGCCAACGGCCTGGACGGCGAGGCGGTGAAGAAGATATTCGCCGCCAAGGGACGTCCCCAGGACAATCCCCTCATTATCCACGTGACGGGCCCCCAGTGGCTGCCCCGGTACTGTGCGGAGGTGCCGCCCCTGGCCTATGTGCTGGCCCGGAAGTTCTGGCCGGGCCCCCTGACCATGATCCTCAAGCGCCGGGAGATCGTTCCCGATGAGACCACTGCCGGGCTGGATACCGTGGGCGTCCGCTGCCCCAACCATCCCGTGACCCTGGCTATCATCCGGGAGGCGGGCGTGCCTATTGCGGCCCCCAGTGCCAATACCTCCGGCCGGCCCAGCTGCACCACGGCTCAGGACGTGCTGGAGGATATGGACGGCAAGATCGACGGCATCGTGGACGGCGGCCCCTGTACCGTGGGCGTGGAGTCCACCATCCTGGACCTCACCTGCGATCCGCCCCGGCTGCTGCGTCCCGGCGGACTGCCCCTGGAGGATCTGGAGCGGCTCATCGGCCACATTGACGTGGACAAGGCGGTGACCCAGGCCCTGGGAGAGGGGGAAAAGCCCAAGGCCCCCGGCATGAAGTACCGTCACTATGCTCCCAAGGCCCCGGTGACGGTGGTGACCGGCGCGCCGGAGAAGTCTGCCCGGGAGATCCAGCGCCGGGCCTCCCCCCAGGCGGGCATCATCTGTTTTGACGAATACGCCCACCTCTTTGCAGGCCACGAGGTTCACACCCTGGGCCCCAGCAACGATAAGCTCACTCAGGCCCAGCGGGTGTTCGACGCCCTGCGGACCTTTGACAACAGCTCCGTGCCGGAGATCTTTGCCCAGTGCCCGGATAACCGCGGGCTGGGCCTGGCCATCGGCAACCGGTTGAAAAAGGCCGCCGGCTTCCATGTGGTGGAGGCCGACAGTGAGCGGGTGGTCCTGGGCATCACCGGCGGCACCGGCGCCGGCAAGACCAGCGCTCTGCGGGCCATCGAATCCCTGGGAGGCACTGTCATCGACTGCGACGCCCTCTACCATGAGATGCTTCAGACCAGCCACACCCTCCGGCAGGAGATCCACGCCGCCTTCCCCGGAGCCTTCGGCAGCGACGGAAAGTTGGATCGCAAAAAGCTGGGCCAGGAGGTCTTTACCAGCAAGGAGCGGCTGGACCGCCTCAATGACATCGTGTTCCGCAATCTGGTGCCGGAGCTGGAAAAACGGCTGAACTCCGGGGAGAATACTCTCTGGGCGGTAGATGCCATCAATTTGCTGGAGGGAGGCCTGGACGCAATGTGCGACCGCACGGTGGCCATTACCTCTCCCCTGGAGCTGCGGGTGCGGCGGATCATGGCCCGGGACAACATCACCGAGCAGTATGCCCGGCTGCGGATCGCCGCCCAGAAGCCCGACGAATATTACCGGAGCAAGTGCGACGTGGAGCTCAACAACGGCGCCGATTCCGCCGAGGCGTTCCAGGCGGAGGCCCGGGACTTCTTTGAGCATTTGATTGACAATGTCAAGGAGGAAAAGTCACATGGAATCCAATGAGTACAAGGAGCTGAAAAAGAAGCTCCTCTCCGGCCGTAAAAACGGCTATGACCGCGTGGGCGGAGACTATCAGGCCCGGATGGAGGCATACTGCGCCGGGTATATGGCCTATCTGGACGCCGGCAAGACGGAGCGGCTGTGTGCCGCGGAGACTGTGCGCCTGGCGGAGGAGAAGGGCTACCGCCCCTATGTCCGGGGCATGGAACTCAAGCCCGGAGACAAGGTCTATCTCAACAACCGGGGCAAGTCCGTGCTGTTGGCCCATATCGGGGAGCAGTCCCTGGCGGAGGGCGTTCAGATCGCTGCCGCCCACATCGACTCTCCCCGCCTGGACCTCAAGCCCACCCCCCTCTATGAGGACGGGGAGCTGGCCTATTTCAAGACCCACTATTATGGCGGTTTGCGCAAGTACCAGTGGGTCACGATCCCTCTGGAACTCCACGGTGTGGTGGCGCTGAAGGATCACAGCAAGGTGTCCGTTTCCATCGGCACCGAGCCCGGAGATCCCCGGCTGGTGATCACGGATCTGCTGCCCCATCTGGGTGCCGAGCAGAGCAAGAAGCCCCTGGGCGAGGCCGTTGCCGGCGAGACGCTGAACCTGCTGCTGGGCAGCTGCCCCATCGGCGGGGAGGAGGAGTCCGGCCGGGTGAAGCTGGCGGTGATGCAGCTGCTTAACGAGAAGTACGGCATTACCGAGGACGACTTTGCCTCCGCGGAGCTGGAGGCCGTTCCAGCGGGGAAGGCCTGCCACATCGGACTGGACCGCTCCATGATCGGCGCCTACGGACACGACGACCGGGTGTGCGCTTACGCCGCCCTGAAGGCGCTGCTGGATCTGGACAAGACCCCCGGCAAGACCGCTGTTTGTGTCCTGGCGGACAAGGAGGAGATCGGCTCCGACGGCGTCACGGGCATGCAGTCCGCCGCCTTCGATACCTTCCTGGAGGATCTGTGCGAGAGCCAGGGCGTGCCCGTCCGGGTGTGCTTTGAGCGCTCCTTCTGCCTCAGCGCCGACGTCACCGCCGCCTTCGACCCCAACTACTCCGATGTCTATGAAAAGCGCAACGCCGCCTATCTCAACTACGGCGTGGGCCTTTGCAAGTATACCGGGGCCCGGGGCAAGTCCGGCGCCTCCGACGCCGATGCTGAGACGGTGGCCTATATCCGCCGGATCTTCGATGACGCGGACGTCATCTGGCAGATCGCGGAGCTGGGCAAGGTGGACGCCGGCGGCGGCGGCACCGTGGCCGTGTATATGGCCAACCGCAACATCACCACGTTGGACGCAGGCGTGCCGGTTTTGAGCATGCACGCCCCCTTTGAGGTGGTCTCCAAGCTGGATTGCTACGAGACCTACCGGGGTATGAAAGCCGTCTACGAGGCTGTGTGACCCATGCAAGACCCGCTGTGGGAGATTCCCACGGCGGGTTTTGCCGTTCTGTCAGGAACGGATTAAAAATGGGAGACATGCCTTGACAGAATATACCCATAGGGGTATCATGTACACATACCCCTATGGGTATAAAGGAGGGCGACATGAAATACTTGGAAGCATTTCTGGAGTGGGGCGGCATCAAGCGGGATGTAGTATGCCTGGTTTTAGGCGGTCTTGCCTTGCTGGGGAGCATTCTGCAGGTGCCGGGGCTGCCCTTTGACCCCGCCTGGGTGGCCATCATCCTGTGCGGCATCCCCATTATCCTGGAGGCGGTCATCGGCCTGGTGACGGCCTTTGACATCAAGGCGGATGTCCTAGTGTCCATGGCATTGGTGGCCTCCGTGGTGATTGGAGAGGACTTTGCCGCAGGCGAGGTGGCCTTCATCATGCAGCTGGGGGCGTTGCTGGAGGATCTGACAGTGGCCCGGGCCCGGGCTGGCATCGAGCGGTTGGTGCGGCTGACGCCCCGGACTGCCCGGCGGCTCACCGACCGGGGAGAGGAGACCATTCCGGCGGATCAGGTGCAGGTGGGAGACCGGCTGCGGGTGCTGCCTGGGGAGACCGTGCCGGTGGACGGCGTCATCACCGCCGGTGAGACCTCCATCAACCAGGCGGTGATGACCGGGGAATCCCTCCCGGTGGACAAGGGGCCGGGAGATGAGGTTTCCAGCGGTACCGTGAATCAGTTCGGTTCCTTCGATATGGAGGCGCTGCGGGTGGGGGAGGACAGCTCCATCCAGCGGATGATCCGCCTGGTGCAGTCGGCGGATGCGGGAAAGGCCAAGATCGTGGGCTTGGCGGACCGCTGGGCCACCTGGGTGGTGGTGGTGGCGCTGGCTGCCGCGGCCATCACCTGGCTGGTGACCGGGGAAGTCATCCGGGCGGTGACCATTCTGGTGGTGTTCTGCCCCTGTGCCCTGGTGCTGGCTACCCCCACCGCCATCATGGCTGCCATCGGCAACGCCACCCGCCACGGCTTCCTGGTACGGGAGGGAGATGCCCTGGAGCGGCTGGCATCCGTGGAATATGTGACCTTTGACAAGACCGGGACCCTGACCTACGGGACCCCCCGGGTGGCGGCGGTAGAGAGTGTGGAGCCCAATCTTTCCCGGGAAAACCTCTACGCCCTGGCGGCAGGGGCGGAGGATCGCTCCGAGCATCCCCTGGGCAAGGCCATCGTGCAGGGCTACCGGGAGGAGACGGCTGGTGCCGCGCCCCAGGCGGCATCCTTTTCCATGCTGCCGGGCCGGGGGGTGGAGGCCGCCGTGGACGGCCGTCAGGTGTTGGCCGGGAATCCGGAGCTGCTGGCGGAGCACGGGATTTCCGGTGAAACCCTGCGGACTGCCGCCCAGCCCTGGCTGGATCGGGGGTGCACCCTGACGTATGTGGCGGTAGACGGGGTTCCGGCGGGCTTTCTGGCCCTCTCTGATACGGTGCGGCCAGATGCGGCGCAGACCATCCGGCAGGTGAGAGAAGTCGGGGTGACGCCGGTTCTGCTGACAGGGGACCACGCCAATGCCGCCCGGAGCATTGCCGCCCAGTTGGGGATCCGGGAAGTACAGGCCGGATGTCTGCCGGAGGACAAGCTGGAGTGGATCGGCCGCTCCCAGAGGGAAGGGCAAATGGTGTGCATGGTGGGCGACGGCATCAACGATGCGCCCGCCCTGAAAAAGGCCCACGTGGGCATCGCCATGGGCGGCATCGGCAGCGACATCGCTGTGGATGCCGCGGACATCGCCCTGGTCAACGACGAGATCCGGGAGCTGCCCCACCTGCTGCGGCTCTCCCGCCGGATGATGGTGACCATCAAGTGCAATCTCACCTTCTCCATGTCCCTGAACTTCCTGGCCATCGCCCTGGCCATCACCGGGATCCTGAATCCGGTGGTGGGGGCCCTGGTACATAATGCCGGGTCTGTCCTGGTGATTTTGAATTCGGCGCTGCTGCTGACCTGGAAAAAGCGGGATCGCGGATAAAGAACGGCTCCAGACGGTAAGAATACGGTCTGGAGCCGTTTTGCAGATCCCGCCTGGGAAGCATGGGGAGGTTTTGGAAAGCGCGGTATTTCTTTATGTGCTTTTGATTGCATTCCCATATGCGGCGTGCTATAATAGCCGTGAAGTGCCCGTATCGGACGGGCGGGGCCGGATTCCGGCCGGAGAAGAGAGATTCTACCATCTTTGCGTTGGATCCTGGGGATCTGCAAGGTATGCGCTTATTTTTTTGCCGTTTGAGGGGGAGACCATGAACCGGCGACGTTTTCGATTGAATGCCGTGCAGAATCTGGTGGTGAGCTTTGCCTGCCTGATCCTGGCTGGGGCGCTGCTGCTGATGCTGCCCATTTCGTCCCGGGACGGGCAGTGCCTGCCTTTTTTGGACGCGCTGTTTACGTCAGCTTCTGCGTCCTGTGTGACGGGACTGACGCTGTACGATACCATGACCCAGTTCACCTTGTTCGGGCAGGCGGTGCTGATGGTGCTCATCCAGATCGGCGGGTTGAGCTTTATGACGGTGTCCATTCTGGTGGCGCTGCTGCTGCACCGGCGCATCGGGCTGCACCGGCGCTCGGTGCTGATGGATTCCGTGGGAGCGCTGCAGATGGGCGGCGTGGTGCGGCTCACCCGCCGGGCTCTGCTGGTAACGGCTGCCTGTGAGGGAACCGGTGCCGTGCTGATGTCGTTGTGGTTTTGCCCGCGGTACGGTTTGCTGCAGGGGCTGTGGATGTCATTGTTCCACGCGGTGTCCGCCTTCTGCAATGCGGGATTTGACCTGCTGGGAGGCGGTACGTCCCTGATCCCCATTGCCGGGGAGCCTCTGCCCAATATCGTCATTATGGCGCTGATCACCTGCGGCGGACTGGGCTTTCTGGTGTGGGACGACATCCTGACCAACGGACGGCATCTGCGGCGTTACCGCCTGCACAGCAAGATCATGCTGACAGTGACAGCGGTGCTCATCGTGGGCGGTGCAGCGGGCTTCTATGTGCTGGAGCGGGAGAACGCCTTTGCGGGGGCCTCTGCGGGAGACCGGGTGCTGATGTCCTTTTTCCAGTCCGTCACCACCCGGACGGCGGGGTTCTTCTCTGTGGATCAGGCGTCCTTGAGTGAGAGCGGGACCCTTCTGACTATGGTGCTGATGTTCATTGGTGCGGGTTCCGGCTCCACCGGAGGCGGCATCAAGGTCAACACGTTCACGGTGATTTTGCTCAGCGCCTTTGCCCTGACCTTCCGCCGGGAGGACGTGAATATCTATCACCGGCGGCTGGATCAGGAGGATATCCGCAAGGCGTTTACCTCGGTCTGCGCGTATTTTACCACCTGTATCGTGGGCTGCATGGTTTTGTGTGTGGAGGGGATCGCCCTGGACGATGCCTTGTTTGAGAGCATTTCCGCCATCGGGACGGTGGGATTGAGCCGGGGCGTGACGGCCTCGCTGCCGGATCTTTCCAAAGTCGTCATTACCCTGCTGATGTTTGCCGGGCGGGTGGGCAGCATGTCGGTGGCCATGGCCATCACACCGGATCACCCCCGCCCCAAGCTGCGCAATGTCAGCGAGAAGATCCTGATCGGTTGAGAGAGGAGCATATGGGATGAAATCTTTTTTGGTAATCGGCCTTGGGCGCTTCGGCCGGCATTTGACGGATAAACTGGTGGATCTGGGCAATGAGGTCATGGTTCTGGATCAGGATGAGGAGCGGGTGGCCCGGATCTCCAATGTGGCCACCGCTGCCTGCGTGGGAGACTGCCAGGATGAACAGGTGCTGGCATCCCTGGGCGTGCGGAATTTTGACGCCTGCTTTGTGTGCATCAGCGACGATTTCCAGGCTTCCCTGGAGGCTACCGCCACCCTGAAAGACCTGGGGGCAAAGTGCGTGGTGGCCCGGGCGGACCGGGAAAAACAGATCAAATTCCTCAAGAAGATCGGCGCCGACTATGTGATCCATACGGAGATGGATATGGCTACCCGGGTGGCCATGCGATTCTCTGCTCAGAATCTCTTTGATTATTTTGAACTGACGCCACGCTATGCCGTCTTTGAGATGGAAGTCCCCAATGACTGGGAGGGCAAGACCGTAGCCCAGATGGATGTCCGCCGCCGCTACAATGTCAACATTCTGGGGCTCCGCACGGGAGATGAGATCGTTCCTTTGCTGGATCCGGAGTATGTTTTTACCCCGGATACCCATCTGATCATTGCCGGAGACAAGGAGGCGGGCCTGCGTCTGATGGGACAGGGCTGAAAAATCATCTTGTTTCCGCATGATTCGCCAAAAACTGCGCACCCTGAGACCGGGGGTGATCTTCATGCGGAAAAAGCACCGCGAGATGCCGGTGCTGCGGGTGGAGCTGGAAAAACGGCTTTGTCCACAGTTTGACCGGGATGGGATCGCGTTGTTTCCGGTGGCGGAGCCTGATGAAATGGGCTTCCGTGTGCTGGACGACTGCTGCGAGGAGCACATCCAATAAAAAAATTCCCCCTCATCTGAGGGGGAATTTTTTTGCTTTATCTCAGAGCTTCCAGACAGGAAAGGGGAACGGTCCGGCATTCCCGGTCCCGCAGAAGAAGCAGCACTTCCTCCAGTGTGGGAAGGGAGGGCATGGCCCCCATTCGGGAGACGGTAATGGCGGCGGTATGGCTGGCAAAGGCCATGGCCGACTCCAGGGACAGCCCGGTGGTCAATCCCACCGCCAGCGCTCCCACATAGGAGTCTCCTGCGGCGGTGGGATCCGCCACATGGGGCATCTGGACAATGGGGATGTACTGAATGCCGTCGGCCTTCACCACGGCGGAACCGTGGCCGCCCAGGGTAATGATGACATGTTCCACACCATAGCTGCAAAGCTTGGCGGCAATGGCCTCCAGATCCTCCTGCCGCAGGGCGCCGCCCTCTGTCCGCAGGGGGAGTCCCGTTTCCACAGAGGCCTCCTGCTCGTTGGGGATCATATAGGTCACAGACTGGAGCAGATGCTCATCCAGATCCGTGGCAGGAGCCGGGTTGAGCATCACCGGGACACCGGCCGCATGGGCCCATCCGGCCACAGCCCGGTTTACCTCCAGGGGGATCTCCAGCTGCAGCAGCACCATGTCATATGTATGGATGGTATCCCGGATCCAGGCCACATCCTCCAGGGTCAATGCGGCGTTGGCGCCCCGAATCACCACGATGCGATTTTGCGCCGTATGATCCGTTACCTCCAGCGTCACATGTCCTACGCCGGAGGAGATGCCGGGACGCACCACCACGTGGCTTACATCCACCCCGGACTTCCGGGGCGTTTCCAGCAGGTGCTGGCCGAAAAGGTCATCTCCCACGCAGCCCATCATGGTGACATCCGCTCCCAGCCGGGCGCATTGCAGGGCCTGGTTGGCACCCTTTCCACCGGGGGCCATGTGGAAGGATTTACCATAAACGGTCTGCCCGGAGGCAGGGACGCGCTCCGTGGTGGCGATGACATCCATCACGAAGCTGCCGACAACAAGAATTTTGGGTTTTCTGTGCATGTCTGATAACTCCTATGCGAAAGTAAACGATTAAGTTAATGAGACTATTATAAGACTTTACAAAAAAAATACAAGCCTTTTCGGAAAAGTTGTACCCCAAAAATGTTTGGGGGGACAGGTGCGCAGGCTCCACAATGCTGAAAAAATATGCCTTCCGGGAAAACCTTTCCCGGAAGGCATGGAACGTTGAAAGATCAGCTGCGGTTGCCGGAATTGGTGGTGTCCTTGAGCAGCACGTCGTGAGCGCCGCCCTCCACAATGGAGACGGAGGAGACCAGGGTCAGCTTGGCCTTGTCCCGCAGCTCCGGGATGGTCAGCGCGCCGCAGTTGCACATGGTGGAGCGGATCTTGGAGAGGGTGGTGGCCATGCCGTCCGCCAGGGCACCGGCATAGGGAACATAGGAGTCCACACCCTCTTCAAAGCTCAGCTTGGCGGCGCCGCCCAGATCGTAGCGCTGCCAGTTCCGGGCCCGGGCGCTGCCCTCGCCCCAGTATTCCTTCATATAGCTGCCGCCGATGAGGACCTTGCTGGTGGGGGATTCGTCAAACCGGGAGAAGTACCGGCCCAGCATGCAGAAGTCCGCGCCCATGGCCAGAGCCAGGGTGATGTGATAGTCCTGGACAATGCCGCCGTCGGCGCAGATGGGGACATAGATGCCGGTCTCCTCAAAATACTTGTCCCGCTCTGCCGCCACGTCGATGACCGCCGTGGCCTGGCCCCGGCCAATGCCCTTGGTCTCCCGGGTGATGCAGATGGAGCCGCCGCCGATGCCGATCTTCACAAAGTCAGCCCCGGCGTCTGCCAGGAAGCGGAAGCCCTCGCCGTCCACCACGTTGCCGGCGCCCACCTTCACGGTGTCGCCGTAGTGGTCCCGGATCCATTTGAGGGTACGCAGCTGCCACTCGGAATAGCCCTCGGAGGAGTCGATGACCAGCACGTCTACGCCGGCTTCCACCAGGGCGGGAACACGCTCGGCATAGTCCCGGGTGTTGATGCCGGCACCTACCACATAGCGCTTCTGGGAGTCCAGCAGTTCCAGGGGGTTGCCCTTGTGGGAGTCGTAGTCCTTGCGGAAGACGAAACTCACCAGGTGGCCGTCCGCCGTCAGGATGGGCAGGGCGTTGAGCTTGTGATCCCAGATGATGTCGTTGGCCTCCTTGAGGCTGGTGCCCTCAGGCGCGGAAACGATCTTGTCAATGGGGGTCATGAACTCCGAAACGGGCGCGGAGGGATCCATACGGCTGACACGGTAGTCACGGCTGGTGACAAGGCCCAGCATCTTGCCGGTGCCGGTACCGTCGTCGGTGACCGCCATAGTGGAGTGGCCGGTGCGCTCCTTCAGTGCCAGTACGTCTGCCAGGGTGTCCCCGATGCGCAGGTTGGAGTCGCTGGTGACAAAGCCCGCCTTGTAGGTTTTCACCTTGCGGACCATTTCCGCCTGCTCTTCAATGGGCTGGGAGACGTAGATAAAGGCGATGCCGCCCTCACGGGCCAGGGCAATGCCCATCTTCTCCCCGGAGACTGCCTGCATGACGGCGGAGACCATGGGGACATTCATGGTGAGGGAGGGTTCCTCGCCCCGCTTGAACTTTACCACCGGCGTCTTGAGAGAGACGTTGGCGGGGATGCACTCCGAGGAGGAGTAGCCGGGAACCAGCAGATATTCACTGAAGGTGCGGGAGGGTTCCTTGAAAAAATATGCCATGAGGCCACCTCGTTTCTATGATTTTTGTGGATTTGCATTAGGATACCACAAATTTAGGGAAAAGCAACGTCAAAGAGAGAAATAATCCTTGGCGGAATCGAACAAATGCAGATCGTACTGGCCGGGGACGTTCTGGTAGAGGCCCGGGCCGACGCGCTCGGAGTGGCCCATCTTGCCCAGAATCCGACCGTCGGGGGAGGTGATGCCCTCCACGGCCCAGGCGGAGCCGTTGGGATTGAAGGCGACGTCCATGGTGGGCATGCCCTCCAGGTCCACATACTGGGTGGCGATCTGGCCGTTTTCCGCCAGCTGGTTCAAAAGCTCGGGATTGCACAGGAAGCGGCCCTCACCATGGGAGATGGGGACGCTCACCACATCGCCCACCTGGACACGGCTGAGCCAGGGAGAGCGGTTGGAGGCCACCCGGGTGCGGACGATCTTGGACTGATGGCGGCCGATGACGTTATAGCTGAGGGTGGGGCAGGTGTCGTCGGTGTCCCGGATCTCGCCATAGGGCACCAGGCCCAGCTTGATGAGGGCCTGGAAGCCGTTGCAGATGCCCAGCATCAAGCCATCCCGGTTTTTCAGCAGATCCATAGTGGCGTCGGCAACCGCGCCGTTGCGGAAGAAGGCAGTGATGAACTTGCCGGAGCCGTCGGGCTCGTCGCCGCCGGAGAAGCCGCCGGGGACGAAGATGATCTGGCTTTCCCGAGCCGCCTTGGCAAAGCGGGCGGCAGAGTCTGCCACGTCGGCGGCGGAGCGGTTATTCAGCACCAGGATCTCCGGTACCAGGCCTGCACGCTCCACGGCCCGGGCGCTGTCGTACTCACAGTTGGTGCCGGGGAAGACGGGAATCAGCACCTTGGGGGCGGCGCAGCCCATCTTGGGGGCGCAGCGGGTGAAGGCGGGAGCCTCCAGCACCGGGATGGTCTCCGGCACCGTGGCGGTGCGCATGGGGAAGATGGCCTCCAGCGTCTCATCGTAGGGGCCGGAGAGCTCGGAAAGGGTCACGGACTCGCACTCGCAGCAGATGGAGCCGCTGGCGTTGGTGACACCCACGCAGACGCCGGTATCCAGATCCTCCGCCGTTTCCAGCAGTATGGCTGCCGGGCGGCGGGCAAAGAGATCCGCCGGCAGGAAGGCGTCGGTAAAGGAGAAGCCCAGGCCGTTGCCCATACAGCTTTTCATGACGGACACGGCGATGCCGCCAAAGCCCACCACGCTGGCGCTGAGGACCTTGCCTGCGGCGATGAGATCCTGAGCGGTATCCAGCACGCTGCGCAGGCTCTCGGGATTCAGGGCGCCGTCAGCTTCCGTCTCCGGGGCAAGCAGGTAGACCTTGTGGCCGGAGGCCTTGAACTCATTGGAGAGGATACGGTCCGTCTTGCCAACGGACACAGCGAAGGACACCAAGGTGGGAGGCACATCCAGGTCGTTGAAGGAGCCGGACATGGAGTCCTTGCCGCCGATGGCGGCGCACTGGAGATCCAGCTGCGCCGAGAGGGCACCCAGCAAGGCGGCCACGGGCTTGCCCCAGCGGCTGGGCTCTGTACCCAGCTTTTCAAAGTACTCCTGGAAAGACAGCCAGCACTGCTTGCGGTCACCGCCTGCGGCAATGACCTTGGCAACGGATTCCGCCACCGCCAGATAGGCGCCCCGGTAGGGGGAGGCGTCCATGACATGGGGGTCGCCGCCCCAGGCCATGATGGAGCAGGTGGTGGTCTCGTGGCCCAGCACCGGCAGTTTGGCTGCCATGGCCTGGGTGGGGGTCTTCTGGTACTTGCCGCCGAAGGGCATCAGCACGGAAGAGGCGCCGATGGTGGAGTCAAACCGCTCGCAAAGGCCCTGGCGGGAGCAGATATTGAGGTCCCCGGCCAGGGAGAGGAGGGTATCATGGAAGTTGGTGACGGGGACGGACTTGGGGGTAGTCGGTGCTTCCACCAGGGCGGAGGCCTCCTTGGCCGCGCCGTTGGTATCCAGGAAGGCGCGGCTCAGGTCTGCCACCACCTGGCCGTTCCAGCGCATGACCATGCGCCCGGTGTCGGTGACAGTGGCCACGATGGTGGATTCCAGGTTCTCCTCCCCGGCGATCTCCATGAAACGGGGCGCGTCCTTGGCCTCCACCACCACGGCCATGCGCTCCTGGGATTCGGAGATGGCCAGCTCTGTGGCGTCCAGGCCTTCGTACTTCTTGGGCACGGCGGAGAGGTCGATATCCAGGGAATCCGCCAGCTCGCCCACGGCCACGGACACGCCGCCGGCACCGAAGTCGTTGCAGCGCTTGATAAGGCGTACGGCCTCCGCATGGCGGAAGAGCCGCTGGAGCTTGCGCTCCTCCGGGGCGTTGCCCTTCTGCACTTCCGCGGAGCAGGTGGCCACGGACTTGGAGTCATGGCTCTTGGAGGAGCCGGTGGCGCCGCCGATGCCGTCCCGTCCGGTGCGGCCGCCCAGCAGAATTACCACGTCGCCGGGCTGGGGTACCTCCCGCCGCACACTGCCGGCAGGGACCGCGCCCACCACGGCGCCGATCTCCAGGCGCTTGGCGGCGTAGCCCTTGTGGTAGATCTCGTCCACCAGGCCCGTGGCAAGGCCGATCTGGTTGCCGTAGGAGCTGTAGCCGTTGGCGGCGGACTGGACGATCTTGCGCTGGGGGAGCTTGCCGGGAATGGTGTCGGCAATGGGGGTGCGGGGGTCCGCTGCGCCGGTGACCCGCATGGCCTGGTAGACATAGCCACGGCCTGCCAGAGGATCCCGGATAGCGCCGCCGATGCAGGTGGCTGCGCCGCCGAAGGGCTCGATCTCCGTGGGATGGTTGTGGGTCTCGTTTTTGAACAGCAGCAGCCAGGGCTTGTCCTCCCCGTCCTCGTCCACGTTGATCTTCACCGTGCAGGCGTTGATTTCCTCGGATTCGTCCAAGGCGGTGAGGGCGCCGGACTTTTTCAGGTACTTGGCGCCCCGGGTGCCCATGTCCATGAGGGTGATGGGCTTGGTGCCGGCGTTGGTCTCCTCCCGGACAGAGAGATAGCGGTCATAGGCTGCCTGGACCCGGGGGTCTTCAAAGGCGATGTCCTTGAGAACGGTGGAGAAGGTGGTGTGGCGGCAGTGGTCGGACCAGTAGGTATCCAGGATACGGATCTCCGTAATGGTGGGGTCCCGCTGCTCCCGGGCGAAATATGCCCGGCAGCACTGGAGGTCCCCCAGGTCCATGGCCAGGCCCAAAGAGGCGATGAGCCCCTCCAAAGCGGCGTCGTCCATGGCGGTGAAGCCTTCCAGCACCGCTGGGGGCGCGGGCTGGTCGATGTCCATGGCCAGGGAGTCCACCGGCTCCAGGGATGCCTCCCGGGCCTCCACAGGGTTGATGACATAGCGGCGCACGGCATCCACATCGGCAGCGGTGAGCTCACCGGAGAGCAGGTATACCTTGGCGGAGCGCACCGTGGGACGCTCCCCCTGGGTCAGCAGCTGGATGCACTGGCTGGCGGAGTCCGCCCGCTGGTCGAACTGTCCCGGCAGATACTCCACCGCAAAGGCGGCGAAGTCCCCGGCAGGCAGGGCCTCATACACGTCGTCCACCTGGGGCTCGGAGAGTACGGTGCCCACGGCCCGGCGGAAGGCGGCCTCGTCCAGGCCCTCCACGTCATAGCGGTTGAGCAGGCGCAGTCCCGTCAGGGCGGTGACGCCCAGCAGTGTGCGCAGTTCGTTCAAAAGTCCCGCGGCCTCCTGGCGCAGAGCGGGCTTTTTTTCCACATAGATCCTTCGTACCATGTTATTCCTCCGTCAGGCGCAGCGCCCGCTGACCGATGTCGCGGCGCAGGTATTTGCCTTCAAACTCAATGGTGTCCGCAGCGGCGTAGGCGTCAGAGAGGGCCTGCCGCAAGGTGGGAGCCGTGGCGGTGACGCCCAGCACCCGGCCGCCGGAGGTTACCAGGCGGCCGTTTTCCAATTTGTCTCCGGCGTGATAGACCGTGACGTTCTCCGGTACTGCATCAGGGAGTGTAATGACCTTGCCCTTTTCATAGTGGGCGGGATAGCCGCCGGAGGCCAGAATCACGCAGGCGGCAGCTCCATCGGACCACTCCACAGAGAGGTCTGCCAGGGTCTCGTTTTCCACAGCCTGCATGATAGTCAGCAGGTCCGTTTTCAGAAGGGGCAGCACTACCTGGGTCTCGGGGTCGCCGAAGCGGCAGTTGTATTCGATGACCTTGGGGCCGTCGGGAGTGAGCATCAGCCCGAAGTAGAGGCAGCCTTTGAAGGGGCAGCCCTCCGCCCTCATGGCTGCCAGGGTGGGCAGGAAGATGGTGTCCATGCAGCGCTGAGCCATCTCCGGGGTGTAGCAGGGGTTGGGGGCGATGGTGCCCATGCCGCCGGTGTTGAGGCCGGTGTCTCCTTCTCCTGCCCGCTTGTGGTCCATGGAGGAGACCATGGGGGCGATGGCGGTGCCGTCGGTAAAGGCCAGGACGCTGACCTCGGGACCGGTGAGGAACTCTTCCACCACGATCTCATTGCCGGAGGCGCCGAAAACCTTATCCTCCATGATGGACTTGACGGCCTCCTCCGCCTCAGCGAGGTTCTGAGGGATCAGCACACCCTTGCCCAGAGCCAGGCCGTCGGCCTTTACCACAATGGGGAAGGAGGCAGTGCGCAAATAGGCCAGGGCATCGTCAGGGTTGTCAAAGACCTCATAGCGGGCGGTGGGGATGCCGTACTTTTTCATCAGGTTCTTGGAGAAGACCTTGCTGGCTTCAATGCGGGCGGCCTTGGCGTCCGGGCCGAAGCAGGGGATGCCCACGGTGTGGAGGGCGTCCACACAGCCCAGGGCCAGGGGATCATCCGGGGCCACCACGGCAAAGCCGATGTCGTGGGACTTGGCAAAGTCCACGATGGCGGGGATATCCTTGGCGCCGATCTCCGGCACGCAGACAGCGTCGGCGGCGATGCCGCCGTTGCCCGGCAGGGCGTAGATGGTCTCTACCTCCGGGTTTTCCCGGAGTTTTTTGATAATGGCGTGCTCGCGGCCTCCGCCGCCCACCACCAGAAGATTCATGGCAACCTCCCAAATCAATCAAAGGTTAAGGGGTATTTCAAAAAAAGGTTTGCTGTGAGTGAGCTTTCGGGCTTCGCCCGGAAGCAGGGGATACGGAGTTTGCACGTCTCCCATCCTCCTCCCCGGGCAAACCAGCAAAGCGTTTGTCCGGGGAAAACGAGGAGCAGCGGAGTGAGTGCGCTTTCGGGTCTTGCCCGGAAGCAAAGGATACGGAGCTTGCGACGAGTTAATGGTGGAACAGCCGCATCCCCGTAAAGCACATGGTCATGCCGTATTTGTTGGCGGTTTCGATGACGTGGTCATCCCGGATGGAGCCGCCGGGCTCGGCGATGTACTGCACGCCGGACTTGCGGGCACGCTCCACATTGTCACCGAAGGGGAAGAAGGCATCGGACCCGCAGGTGACGCCGGACTGGGTGGCGATCCAGGCCTTTTTCTCCTCCTCTGTCAGCACCTCGGGCTTGACGGTGAAGGTCTGCTGCCACACGCCGTCCGCCAGAATGTCCTCATACTCGTCGGAGGTGTAGATATCGATGGCGTTGTCCCGGTCCGGGCGGCGGATACCCTCCACAAACTGGAGCCCCAGGACCTTGGGGTGCTGGCGCAGGTACCAGTTGTCGGCCTTGTTGCCGGCAAGACGTGTGCAGTGGATGCGGCTCTGCTGGCCGGCTCCCACGCCGATGGCCTGGCCGTCCTTCACATAGCACACGGAGTTGGACTGGGTATACTTGAGGGTGATGAGGGCCACGATCATGTCGATCTTGGCCTGCTGGGGCAGGTCCTTGTTCTCCGTGACGATGTTGGTGAGCAGGTCCTCGTCGATCTTGAAGTTGTTGCGGCCCTGCTGGAAGGTGACACCGAAGACGTCCTTGTACTCCTGGGGAGCGGGGACATAGTCCGGGTCGATCTGCACTACATTGTAGTTGCCCTTCTTCTTGGTCTTCAGGATTTCCAGGGCCTCGTCCGTGTAGCCGGGGGCAATGATGCCGTCGGAGACCTCGTACTTCAGGTACCGGGCGGTGGCGGCGTCGCACACGTCGGAGAGGGCTGCCCAGTCGCCGTAAGAGCACAGGCGGTCGGCGCCCCGGGCACGGATGTAGGCACAGGCGATGGGGGTGAGCTCTGCCGTTTCGTCGACGAAGTAGATTTTCTTATCCACATCGGAGAGGGGCAGGCCCACGGCAGCGCCGGCAGGGGAGACATGCTTGAAGGACGCGGCGGCAGGGAGGCCCGTGGCGGCCTTGAGCTCCTTGACCAGCTGCCAGGAGTTCAGGGCGTCCAGAAAGTTGATATAGCCGGGCTTGCCGTTGAGGACGGTAATGGGCAGGTCGCCGCCGTCACGCATAAAGATGCGGGAGGGCTTTTGATTGGGGTTGCAGCCGTATTTGAGTTCCAGTTCGTTCATGTGTCCCGCTCCTTTTACTGATTTTTGTTGAGAATGCGCTGGGTATAGGTGTTGGTCTCCAGATCCGTGAAGCGGACGAACAGGGAGATCTTGTTGTCGGGGTTCAGGTTTTCCCACACAGCGGCGGTGAAAGCGTCGATATCGCCGGTGATGGCTACCCGCTCCGGCTCACCCTGGAAGGTGGGGATGGGGTTGCCGTCGGTGACGTAGGTATGGAGGAAGTGGCCCACGCCTGCCTGGCCGGGATACTCGAAGGTCTGGCGCACGCAGGCGGAGCCCTCCGGGTCGGCAGATTTCAAAATGGAGAGCTTGTAGCTGCCGTCGGGGCTCAGCAGGCCGGAGATCCGGGGGGTCCAGTTGGGGCCGTCCGGCTCGAATTCCCGGGTGCGCAGGGCCTGCTCCATGGGGAGGCCCCGCTCCAGGAACTCCAGAATGGTGTCCGTCTGGTCGCCGTTGGTGACGATGAGGCCCCGGCCCATCTGACGGACGGGATGGTAGATGATGAGGCTGGGGTCCTCCAGCTTGGAGGGATCATAGGCCTCGGTGCGGATGCCGTCGGGCTCCTCCACAAAGACGCGGTTGCGGCTGTTGACGCTGCGGCCCATGATGAAGTAGGCGGCCACGGACTGCTTGCCGTCCGCCGTCTTGCCCAGCACGATGCCCCGGCCGGGGTAGGGATTGGTGTTCAGCAGGGTATTCAGATCGTTGATGGCGTAGATATCCATATACTCATTCCCTCTCTTTCACAAGTTCCGCGCTGAGCTGTTCCGCCGCCTGGGGCAGCAGCACCCATTCTGCCTGCTCCATCACCCGCCGCTGCAGCACCTCCGGCGTGTCACCGGGGAGAATCTCCACGGCCTTTTGCAGCAGGATGCGGCCGCCGTCGGGGATCTCGTTGACCAGGTGCACGGTGGCGCCGGTGACCTTCACGCCCCGGCTCAATGCCGCCTCATGGACCTTGAGCCCGTAGAAGCCCTTTCCGCAGAAGGAGGGGATCAGGGAGGGGTGGACGTTGAGGATCCGCTCCGGCCAGCGGGAGACGAAGTCTGCAGACAAAATGGACAAGAAGCCAGCCAGGATGATGATGTCAGCCTGGTACTCCGTGAGCTTTTCCTCCAGTGCCGTCTCAAATTCTGCCTGGGTCATGGCCTTGCGGGGGACGGCGAAGCCGGGGACGCCGTGGTTTTTTGCCCGCTCCAGGGCGTAGGCCCCCTCTGCACTGGAGAGCACCACCACGATCTCCCCGTGGGGGATGGAGCCGGATTCCTGGGCCTTGAGCAGAGCCTCCAGATTGGTGCCGCCGCCGGAGACCAGAACGGCGATACGGGCCTTTTTCAGCATAACACCACCCGCTCCTCGCCGGAGACGATCTCGCCCATGACGTAGGCGTCGCAGCCCTGTGCATGCAGGGTGGTCAAAGCTGTGGCGGAGTCGGCCTGAGAAACCACCAGCACCATGCCCACGCCCATGTTGTAGGTGTTGAACATGTCCCGCTCCGGGATCTCTCCCTTGCTCTGGAGCATGGAGAAGATGGGAGGCGTCCGCAGGGAAGCCTTGTCGATCTTAGCGGTGAGGCCATCCGGCAGGCACCGGGGGAGGTTTTCATAGAAGCCGCCGCCGGTGATGTGGCTGACGCCCTTGACGGTGACAGCCTCCATGCAGGCGAGGACCGGCTTGACATAGATGCGGGTGGGGGTCAGCAGTGCCTCACCGATGGTGCAGCCCAGCTCTCCGGAGTAGAGGCCCAGGTCCGCGTGCTCCACGTCGAAGACCTTACGCACCAGGGAATAGCCGTTGGAGTGGATGCCGGAGGAGGGCAGGGCGATGAGCACGTCGCCGGGGACCATGGCGGAGTGGTCGATGACCTTGGCCTTGTCCACCACGCCCACGGAGAAGCCCGCCAGATCATAGTCGTCAGCGGCCATCATGCCCGGGTGCTCGGCGGTCTCGCCGCCGATGAGGGCGCAGCCTGCCTGGACGCAGCCCTCCGCCACGCCGGAGACGATGTCCGCCACCTTCTCCGGGATGTTCTTGCCGATGGCGATGTAGTCCAGGAAGAAAATGGGCTTGGCGCCGCAGCAGATGATGTCGTTGACGCACATGGCCACGCAGTCGATGCCCACGGTGTCATGCTTGTCCAGCAGCTGGGCGATGCGCAGCTTGGTGCCCACGCCGTCGGTGCTGGAGACCAGCACCGGCTCTTTCATACCGGTAAAGTCCGGGGCGAAGAGTCCGCCGAAGCCTCCAATGTCGGAGACCACGCCGGGGATCAGCGTGCGCTCCACGTGCTTGCGCATGAGCTTGACGCCCTGATAGCCTGCTTCAATATCAACGCCGGCGGCGGCGTAGGACGCGGAGTGGGAGTTTTCCATGTCGATGCCCTCCAGTTCTTGAAAATAGGGGACCGGGGAAGGAGACCCCAAAGGGGTCATTCCTTCCCGGTCCAGCAATAGGTGCAGATCTTGTCGCGGTCGATGCCGATAGCCTCCAGCAGTCCGTCCAGGGACTGATAGCCCAGAGAGTCGAAGCCCAGCTTCTGGCAGATGCTCTTGAGCAGGCACCCTCCACGCTCCGTGGTGGCATCCGCATACTCCTCCAGGTGCTGCTGGCCCTCGTCACCCTCCAGTTCCTGCACGGTGCGCCGGGCCAGCAAATCCATATCGGAGTTGCTGCGGGAGAAGTTCAGGTACTTGCAGCCGTACATGACCGGGGGACAGGCGGAGCGCATGTGGACCTCCTCGGCGCCGCTGGCGTAGAGGAATTCCACCGTTTCCCGCAGCTGGGTGCCCCGGACGATAGAATCGTCCACAAAGAGGAGCTTCTTCCCTTCAATGAGCTCGGGCACGGGGATCTGCTTCATTTTGGCCACCTGGTTGCGGACCTCCTGACTGGTGGGCATGAAGGAACGGGGCCAGGTGGGGGTGTATTTCACAAAGGGACGGGCAAAGGGTTTGCCGCTGCGGTTGGCAAAGCCGATGGCGTGGGGCACGCCGGAGTCCGGTACGCCCGCCACGTAATCCACCTTGGGCAGCATCCCCCGGGCCACCTCGTCCCGGGCCATGATCTCGCCGTTGCGGTAGCGCATGACCTCCACGTTGACTCCCTCGTAATTGGAGTTGGGATAGCCGTAATAGGTCCAGAGGAAGGCGCAGATGCGCATTTTGTCTCCGGCGGGAACCAGGGACTCGCAGCCCTCCGCCGTGATCTTCACGATCTCCCGGGGGCCCAGTTCATAGGCGGTGTGGTAGCCCAGCTTCTGGTAGGCGAAAGACTCGAAGGAGACGCAGTAACCGTCATCATTCTGGCCTACCAGCACCGGAAGGCGGCCCAGCTTGTCCCGGGCGGCGATGATGCCCTCCGGCGTCAGGATCAAAATGGTGGCGGAGCCGTTGATGACCTCCTGGGCATGTTGGATGCCCTCCACCAGGGAGTCGCATTGGTTGATGAGAGCGGCAATGAGCTCCGTCTCGTTGATCTTGCCGCTGCTCATGGCCATGAATTGATGGCCCTTTTCTGAAAAATACTTGTCTACCAGATCCTGGGCGTTGGTGATGATGCCCACGGTGGTGATGGCATACAGGCCCAGATGGGAGCGCACCAGCAGAGGCTGGGGGTCTGTGTCGGAGATGCAGCCGATGCCGCTGCAGCCGTGGAACTCCGCCAGGTCCGACTCGAACTTGGTGCGGAAGGGAGTGTTTTCAATGTTATGGATCTGCCGCTGGAAGCCAGTGTTGGCATCGTAAATGGCCATGCCGCCCCGGCGGGTGCCTAGGTGGGAGTGGTAATCCACACCGAAGAAGATGTCCAGCACGCAGTCCCGCTTGGAGATCGCGCCAAAAAATCCGCCCATGCCTTACTTGTCCCCCATGAGACGGCGCATGACCTCTTCGTAGGCCTCCTCGGCGCCGCCCAGATCCCGGCGGAAACGGTCCTTGTCCAGCTTCTCGTGGGTCTTTTCATCCCACAGACGGCAGGTGTCGGGGCTGATCTCGTCGGCCAGGACGATGGTTCCGTCGCTGGTCTTGCCGAACTCCAGCTTGAAGTCCACCAGGTCGATGCCGATCTCCTTCATGAAGCCCTTGAGCAGATCGTTGACGGCAAAGGCGTACTGCTTGATGAGGTCGATCTCCTCACGGGTGGCCAGCTTCAGGGCCAGGGCGTGATACTCGTTGAGCAGGGGGTCGCCCAGATCGTCGTTCTTGTAGGAGAATTCAATGGTGGGGGCGTCGAACACGATGCCCTCTTCCACGCCGTAACGCTTGGCGAAGGAGCCGGCGGAGATGTTGCGGATGATGACCTCCAGCGGCACGATGGAGACCTTCTTCACCACCGTTTCCCGGTCGCTGAGCTCCTCCACAAAGTGGGTGGGGATGCCCTGCTCCTCCAGACGGCGCATGAGGTTGTTGGTCATGCGGTTGTTGATGGCGCCCTTGCCGGTGATGGTGCCCTTTTTGAGCCCGTTGAAGGCGGTGGCGTCATCCTTGTAGGAGACAATGAGCAGGTTGGGATCATCGGTGGCGAAAACCTTCTTGGCCTTTCCTTCGTAAAGCTGTTCGCGCTTTTCCATGGTGAATCTCTCCTTGTTTTTATATAAAATTTAAGAGCTTGCGCAATGGGAATCCGGGAGCTTATTTCTTCAGCTCGTTTTGCAGGGCTTGTTCCTTCTGGGCAATCTGGGATGCCATCTTCTGCCGGGTGATCTCCAGCTTGGCGGCCAGCGTGTCGTCAGAGACAGCCAGGATCTCCGCCGCCAGGATGGCGGCGTTCTTTGCACCGTTGATGGCCACGGTGGCCACGGGGATCCCGCTGGGCATTTGCACGGTGGAGAGCAGGGCGTCCAGCCCGTCCATGGCTCCGCCCCGCAGGGGGATACCGATAATGGGCAGCGTGGTGTTGGCGGCAAAGGCCCCCGCCAGGTGGGCGGCCATGCCGGCAGCGCAGATCAGTACGCCAAAACCGTTGGCCCGGGCATTTTTGGAAAAGTCCGCAGCCTGGGCGGGAGTGCGGTGGGCGCTGAGAATATGGGCCTCAAAGGGAATGTCCAGAGCGTCCAGCTGGGCGCAGGTCTGCTGAACGACGGGCCAGTCCGAGTCGGAGCCCAGGATAACGGCGACTTTTTTCATGATCGAATCTCCTTTTCCGTTAAAGCTTTTTGCGCATCACCGTGTGCCGGAAGATGCCGTCGGCAAAGTATTCACTGGAACAAAACACCGGCTTGCCGTCGATGTCGAAATCCACCTCTTCCATATTCAAAAGAGGAGCGCCCACAGGCACCTGAAAGACCTCGCTGAGGGCGGCGTCCGCCACGGTGGGACGCACATCCGTCAGGTCCATATAGGGGTTGACGCCGCAGAAACGCTGCAGAAAGTGGAAAATGGGAAGCTTGAAATCCTTGATGGTGTAATTGCCCCGGGCCAGTGCCTTTTCCACCACGTCCTCACAGTAGATGGCGGGACGGCCGTCGGCCGTGCACAGGCGGGCGACCCGGATAATGGGGGTCCCCTCCGGAATCTGGAGCTGCTGGGCGATCCGCTTGTCCGCCGTGCCGTCGGATACCCGGACGTAGGCTACCGCCGCCTCGTGGCCGTTCTGGCGGATCATGTCCAGAAACTCCACCTCAATATCCATACGGGTCTGGGCGTTGAGCACGTGACGGTTGATGATGGTGCCCACGCCGTGGCGGCGGGTGATAAAGCCCTCCCGTTCCAGGGAGGCCAGGATGTCCCGCAGCTGTGTGCGGCTGATACCCAGCTTCTCTGCCAGAACGCTCTCCCGGGGAAGCCGGGCGCAGTCGGCGTACTCGCCGCTTCTCATGGCGGAGAGCAGCTGGGAGCGGATGGTTTTTGCCTGGGAAGGCTGACTGCTCATGATTCTTCACCTCGTTCGATTCTTCTCAAAAGGTACTACCACAAGAAAGGTCGTACCTATTGTATCGGATTTGGACCCGCCCCGCAATAGACAAATTCGACAGTTTCCCCCAGAGGATTCTGTCAGGGACTTGTATAGGGTGCCGCGGAGTGGGAAGAACAGGGAATCCGGCGGAGGAAAGGCGTGTTTTCGTGAAATCTGCGTCTGGATATTTCACGGACGCATGATATAATGGATACAAAATTTTGTGGGTTGTACCATGGAAAGAAGGAACCGGTATGAAAATCTTGATCCTGGGGGCTCAAGCCCGGTACGAGCGCTATATGCCGCACCTGCCGTTTATCCGGCAGCAGGAACTGGTGTTTATGGATAAGGAGAGCAGCGAGGCCCAGATTCTGGCTGCGGCGGCAGACGCAGATATTTTGTTTGTGGATGCAATTACCCCCGTTTCCGGTACGCTGATGGCGCAGATGCCGGGCTTGAAGCTGGTACACTCCGAAGGCGTGGCTTACGATAAGATCGACCTTGCCGCCGCCCGGGCCCGGGGCATCGATGTGTGCAACAACCGGGGCTGCAACGCCGGCGCCGTGGCGGAGCAGGCCGTTTTGCTGATGCTGATGCTGCTGCGTCAGGAGCTGGAAGGAGACCGGGCTGTCCGGGAGGGACGGCAGATGGAGATGAAGGAGCGCTGCATGCGTGAGGGCCTGCGGGAGCTGTCGGAGTGCCGGGTAGGCCTCATCGGCTTCGGAGATATCGCCAAGGCCACGGCCCAGCGGCTGGCCCCCTTTGGATGCGAGGTGTTCTACAACTCCCGGCATCGCCGCAGCCGGGACGAGGAGGAGACGTTCGGTGTCACCTACCTCTCCCAGGAGGAACTGGTGTCTTCCTGCGACATCGTGAGCCTCCACTGCGCCGTGACGGACCAGACCCGGAACATGGTGAACACGGCCTTTTTGCAGCGGATGAAGTCCACGGCGTATCTCATCAACACCGCCCGGGGTGATCTGGTGGACAACCAGGCCCTGCGGGAGGCCCTGATGGCCGGGACCATCGCCGGCGCGGGCTTGGACACTGTGGCGCCGGAGCCGGTGGCGGCGGATCATCCCCTGGTGACCATGCCCGCCCCCGGCCGGGATCGCCTGGTGTTCTCTCCCCATCTGGGGGGCATCACCGAGGGCAGCTTCCGCCGGGCACACCTGCACATGTGGCGCAACGCCGAGCGGGTGGCTGACGGCCACCGCCCGGACAACATTGTAAACGGAGAACAGTAAGTTATGAAGAACATTGTCCTGATCGGCATGCCCGGCACGGGAAAGAGCGTGGTGGGCCGGGCCCTGGCCCAGCGGCTGGACTACACCTTCGTGGATGTGGATGACCTGATCGTGGAAAAGACGGGGAAGACCCTGCCGGAGATTTTACGCACCCAGGGCCTGGAGGCCTTCCTGGCCATTGAGGAGCAGGTGGGACAATCCCTGGAGTGTTCCAACACGGTGGTGGCTACCGGAGGCAGCATGGTGCTCTCGGAAAAGGCCATGGAGCATCTCCGCTCCAACGGCGTGGCGGTCTGGCTGGAGACGCCCCTCTCCCGCATCGACAGCCGTATGCCCCAGGATCTGGTGGATCGGGGCATCGCCGCTCCTGCGGGCCTCACCATCCGGGAGATCTACTGCCAGCGGGAGCCCCTTTATGCCCGGTACGCGGATCTCATCGTGGCCAGCCGGGAAGGGGAGGACGATACCGCCCGGATGGTGGAAGAGGTCATGCGGACGGTGGGTGTAGCGCTGTAAAAAAGTCCGCCGTATGCAACAAACGCAGGGCTCTTTTCGTCTTTTGTGTTATGAGGATTCATTTTACAGAAATGGAGACAAAGCATATGAAAAGAAGAATGGGAGTTTGGAAACGGATTCTGGTATGTGTGTGCGCCGCTGCGCTGCTGGGCGGCGCGGCTTCCGCCGTGGAGGGGACGGCTGCAGCATCTTCCGGGGTAACCCGGGGAGCCTTTATCCAGGCCCTGTACCGGGCCCATGTGACCAATGGCGGCGCAGCGGTAGAGAGCGCCGGGAATCCCGCGCCCTTTTCTGATGTGGGGGTATGGTCGCAGTATTTTGAGGCGCTGTGCTGGGCCAAGGGCGCAGGGATCGCCGGGGGGTATGCCGGCGGTACGTTCCGACCGGAGCAGACCATCACCCGGGAACAGGCAGCAGTGATGCTTTACCGCTACGGCAAGGCGGCGGATCGCCCGCTGCAGCCTGCGTCCTCCCAGGCTCTGGAGGGATACGCAGACGCTGCAACGATTCCCCCATGGAGCAAAGAGGCAGTGGAGTGGGCCGTGGGCAACGGCCTGTGGTACTCCGGCAGCGCCACCCTGCTCAAGTGTTCCGGCACGGTGACCAAGGATGAGTTGACGGCCCTGATGGAGCGGCTTTTCCGGAGCGGGATCTATCCGGCGTTTACCGTGGTATCCACGGTTCCCGGGCTGACCATGACGGCACAGGAGAGCTCTGCCAAAGGAGCGACGTTGTTCCTTACCAATCAGACAGACAAGAATGCCTTTTACGGGGAGGATTACAGCCTTCTCCGGCGGATCAACGGAGGATGGTACCAGGTCAGCGGGGAGATGGACGTGACCGCCGTTGCCCATGAGCTGCTGGCGGGACAGAGCGGAACAGTTACCGTCAGCTGGGGCGAAATGCCCTGGGGCGGCAGCCTTTCTGCCGGAACCTACCGGGTGGTGAAAAGTGTGACACTGGGAGGAGAAGATCTGACCCTGGGAGCGGATTTTACCGTGTCATAAGAGGAGCGGCCCAAGAAAAAGCAAAAGCGGGGAGCCGGATCCTGGGATCCGGCT
>NZ_DAWBAJ010000008.1:45300-77184 GCF_052306735.1 Dysosmobacter sp.
GGCTCCCCGCTTTTGCTTTTATAATTGATTCAGCCTGCAAAATGCTCCACAATATCCACCAGTTCTGCGCCAATGCGCTTTTGGGCCTCCTTGGTGCCCGCACCGATGTGGGGCGTACAGGAGACGGCCGGATGCTGGGCCAGCGCCCAGTTGGGATCCTTCTCGCTCATCCACACATCCAGGCCGGCGGCACGAACCTTGCCGGAGTTCAAAGCGTCCAGCAGGGCAGCCTCATCCACATTGGCTCCCCGGGAGACGTTGATGATGACCACGCCGTCCTTCATCTTCTGGAGGGATTCCGCATCCACCAGAGGCTTGTCACCGCTGGGAGCGCACAAAACAAGGATATCGGAACGGCTGAGCAGCTCGTCCATGGAGACAAACTGCATGGTCTCACACTCACAGCCCTCAGGCTTGTTGCGGTGGACGGTGGAGAGTACCTGCATGCCCAGGGCCTGGGCCTTTTCTCCCACCATGCGGCCAATGCGGCCGTAGCCGATGACACCCATGGTTTTGCCCGCAAGCTCAAACCCCTTGGAGTATGCCTTCTTTTCCCACTTGTTCTCCCGCATGGTGTGCCCGGCGATGGAGATATTCCGGGCGCAGGAGAACAGCAGCGCCAGAGCCAGCTCTGCCACGGCATTGGAGGAGGCGCGGGGAGTGTTCTTTACCTGGATACCGTTGGCCTCGGCGTACTTGACGGCAATGTTGTCCACACCCACGCCTGCCCGGACGATGAGCTTCAGTCGGCTTCCCTTGGCCGCGTCGATCTGAGGCTCCTTGATCTTGGTGGCGGAGCGGATGATGACGATGTCAAATTCCCGCAGGGCTGCGCCCAGCTGGTCGGGCTCGTAGAACTGCTCCACGATCTCATAGCCCTCACTGCGCAGCTTTTCCACCGCACCGGCGTCCATTCCGTCGGTAACCAGAACACGAATGCTCATAAATTTGATCCCCTTTCAATCATTTTCCGGCACACCCACGCCGGACGCTCATGGGCGTCCGGTCTTTTCCGCAGCCAAAACCGTCCGGGATCTGCCTGCGGTTTTGGGTGGGCCTGTCTGGCGGGAAGCGCACCCCAGGGGCGCTCCCTTGACAATGGTCGGAAAATCCTACGCCCATTGGGGGACAGGCGTATCCGGCATCCGCCGGGAAAGGATCAGGCGTGCTCCGCCTCGTACTTCTTGAGGAACTCCACCAGAGCCTCCACGCCCTCTTTGGGCATGGCATTGTAGATGGAGGCCCGCAGGCCGCCCACGCTCTTGTGGCCTTTGAGGTTATCGAAGCCCGCGGCCTTGGAGGCGGCCACCACATCGGCATCCTGCTCCTTGGAGGGAGTGACGAAGGGGACGTTCATCAAGGAGCGATCCTCCTTGCGCACGGCGCCGGTGAAGAACTTGCTCTGATCCAGGAAGTCATAGAGCACGGCGGCCTTCTCCTCGTTGCGCTTGGCCATGGCCTCCAGACCGCCGTGAGAGAGCAGGTACTTGAAGACCTTGCCGCAGCAGTAGATGGCCCAGCAGTTGGGGGTGTTGTACAGGGAGTCGGCGTCTGCGTGGGTCTTATAGTTCAGATAGGTGGGAACGAACTTAGGCAGGTCGTCCCGCAGCAGGTCTTCCCGGATGATGACCACAGCCATGCCGGCAGGGCCCACATTCTTCTGCACGCCGGCCCAGATGAGGCCGTACTTGCTCACGTCGCAGGGACGGGAGAGGAACATGGAGGACTGATCCGCCACCAGGACCTTGCCCTTGGTGTTGGGCAGGTGATAATAGGTGGTGCCGTTGATGGTCTCGTTCTCACAGATGTAGACGTAGTCGGCATTGTCCGGAATGTCCAGATCGGAGCAATCGGGAATGTAGGAGAAATTCTTATCGGCGGAGGAGGCAACGATCTTTACCTCGCCGTACTTCTGGGCCTCCTTAATGGCCTTCTTGGACCAGTTGCCGGTTTCCACATAGCAGGCCACGCCGTTTTTCATCAGGTTCATGGGAACCATGGCAAACTGAACGGTTCCGCCGCCCTGGACGAACAGCACCTTATAGTTGTCGGGAATGCTCATCAGCTTGCGCAGGTCGGCTTCCGCCTCGTCGATGATCTGCTGGAACACCTTGGACCGGTGGCTCATCTCCATGACGCACATGCCGCTTCCGCGGTAGTTCATCATTTCGGCGGCGATCTCCTCCAGCACTTCCTCAGGCATCATGGCCGGGCCGGCGGAAAAGTTATAAGTGCGGCCGTATTTCATCTTACATTCCTCCATCTCTTTGAATTGATCCGGCTGCCGCAGCTCCTGAAGGGGCTTTGGCGCCGAAAAAGGTTGACTTCCTTCTATGATTTAGTATACGACAGAGGGTTTCAAGAATCAACCGGTTCTGAAAGTTTGATGGTCCTCACGAAAAATTAGTTTGGCTTTTGGCTAAAACGACTGCCAACAGAAGAAATATTTTCGGAAATTTAAGCAAGAACAGGAAAAAACGGAACTGCGGCGGATTGCGATTGCAAAAGCGGTGGGGATTTTATATAATTAACATGTAAAAGTATGGGGACGCGATCCCCGGAGAAAAAGTATGAGGAGCAAGCTATGAGGCAGGACGGAACCCGGGTCAAGAATCTGACCCCCATCATGCAGGCACTTCCCTACATCATGCCCCGCCGCTTTGATGCCCAGAACTGGGCAAGCGACTATGTGGATGAGGAGATCATGAAGCAGTATATCCGCCAAAAGCGCCGGGAGGGGCACTCCGTGACCCATATGAGCGTGCTGGCGGCGGCTTATTATAAGGCGGCCCTGGAGCACCCCAAGGTCAATTACTTCGTCATGAACCGGAAGATTTACAAGAGGAATCACTTCTGCTTCAGTTTTGTGATCCTCAAGACCCGGGCGGACGGCACCCCGGACGAGACCACCCTCAAGATCTTCCTGGAGCCGGAGGATACCGTCTTTACCATCAGCCGCAAAATCAAGGAGCACATCGACCGGAACCTGCAGGCGGCCCACAACAACCGCACAGACCGGTTTGCCAATTTTGCATTCCGGGTTCCGGGACTTGCAAGGCTGGTGTTCGGCCTTGCCTACCACCTGGATCTCCACGGGCTGCTGCCCCGGAAGATCATCGATCTGAGCCCCTTCCACACCAGCCTCTTTATTACCAACCTGGCCTCCATCAACACCAGCTACATCTTCCACCACTGCTATGAGTTCGGCACCACCAGCGTCTTCATCTGCATGGGAAAACCGGTGCTGGATCCTCTGGCGGGGCCGGGCAGCCGGAAAAAGCTGATGCCCTTGGGGGTGGTGATGGATGAGCGGGTGGCCACAGGCATTGAATACTCCCGCTTTTTCGCCGCCTTCAGCCGCTATCTCAAAAATCCGGAGGTGCTGGAGACCCCGCTGGACGGGCGGGAAGCGGCCGCCCCGGTTCGAATGTAAGACGGGGGAACAGATAGAAATGGAAATGTACTGGAAGCAAATTTGCCAGTGGGTGCGCCACACCAAGCTCTACGCTCAGGCCATGGTAAAATGGCTGATACTGGCGGCGGTGACAGGCTGCTGCTGCGGTTTTGTGGGGGCCATGTTCCACATTGGCATCCACAAGGCGGAGCTGCTGCGTACCGCGCAGCCCTGGCTGCTGTTCTGCCTGCCTGTGGCGGGACTTTTGATCGTGGGATTTTATAAGATCACCAAAACCGAGGGCCTGGGTACCAACGACATCATCGACGCCGTGCATCTGGGAAAGCCTTTGACGATTCTGCTGCTGCCGGCGATTTTTGTTGGAACCATGCTCACCCACCTTTGCGGCGGTTCCGCCGGACGGGAGGGCGCGGCACTCCAGATGGGAGGTACCATCGGCTGGAATGTGGGCCGGGTGTTCCAGATGGATGACCGGGATCTGCGGACGGCGACCCTCTGCGGAATGGCGGCCTTCTTCTCCGCCCTCTTCGGTACGCCTCTGACGGCGTCTGTTTTCGCCATCGTGGTCATCAGCATCGGCGTTATGTACCACGCGGCGTTCATTCCCTGTCTGGCGGCCTCCCTGGTGGCCTACTGGATCTCCCTGGAACTGGGGGTGGAGCCCACCCGGTTTGTGGTGCTGGCGCCGGGCCTCCACGGCATTACTCTGATACAGGTGGCGGTGCTGGGGGCCGGATGCGCTCTGGTGTCGGTGCTGTTCTGCAACGTCATCCATCTGGTGGAGCATCAGATGAAGCGGCATCTGCCCAACGCCTGGATCCGGGTAGCGGCAGGCGGTGCCGCAGTGGTGGTTCTGACACTGCTGTGCGGCACCACGGACTATAACGGTGCGGGCATGGATGTCATCACCGCCGCTGTGGAGGAGGGAACCGCCCGGCCGGAGGCCTTTTTGCTGAAGATCCTCTTCACGGCCCTGACCCTGGGGGCGGGCTTCAAAGGCGGCGAGGTGGTACCGTCCTTCTTCGTGGGAGCCACCTTCGGATGCGTGGCGGGGCCGCTTCTGGGATTGCCGGCGGAATTCTCCGCCGCCATTGGACTGGTGGCGGTGTTCTGCGGTGCCACCAACTGCCCCCTGGCGTCCACCTTCTTGTCGGTGGAGCTCTTCGGGGACGGCGGCCTTCTGTATTTTGCCGTGGCCTGCGGCGTCAGCTATGTCCTCTCCGGCTATAACGGCCTCTACTCCAGCCAGACCATCCTCTACTCCAAGCTGAAGGCCGAATACATCAATGTGCGCACCAACGCCTACCACGCGGGAGGCCCCCATCAGGAGCCGCCGGTCTCCGGCAGCCTGAAAAAATGAAGAGAAAACGCCCCCAGGCAATAGCCGGGGGCGTTTTTGCATGTTTGATTATCGGGCGGCGTCCGCTTTCAGTTCTGTGGGACAACTCTGACCGGAGGCCATCTGGCAGATGCCCTCCAGTCCGCAGCGAACCATGCTGGCCACGGCGGCATCGGTGTAGAAGGCCATGTGCTGGGTCATGATGACGTTGCGGAATTGGTGGAGATAGAACCAGTTGCGGTTGGGCAGGATGTCCACCCGGTGATCGGCATGGATGATGCCCTCGTCCCCCTCGGCGGTGTCCATGCCCAAGGCGCCGATCTTCTCCGTCTCGATACCCTCGATGAGCGCCTCGATATCCGCCAGCTCGCCCCGGGAGCAGTTGATGATCACCACGCCATCCTTCATCCGGGCAATGGCGTCCCGGTTGATCATGTGCCGGTTGGATTCCAGCAGAGGCATGTGCAGAGAGATGACGTCCGACTGGCCCAGCAGGGTGTCGAAGTCCACATAGGTCACCAGGGACTCCACCGCCGGGTTGCGCCGCAGGTCGTAAGCCAGGATCCGGCAGCCGAAGCCGGAGAGATTGCGGATGACCTGGGTGCCGATGCGCCCGGTACCGATGATGCCGATGGTGAGATCCTTCATCTCCCGGCCCTGGAGGCCTGCCAGAGAGAAGTCGTTCACCTGTCCGCGCCACAGCGCCTGCTTGTACTGGCGCAGGCACATGAGGATCATCATCACGGTGAAGTCCGCCACGCCGTTGGGGGCATAGCTGGCATTGCACACCCGCAGGCCGATGGCGTGCGCGTGATCCAGATCGATGTGGTCATAGCCGATAGTGCGGGTAGAGAGGTATGCCACCCCCAGAGCCTTGTAGGCATCCAGCAAGGGCGCGTCAATGCGGCCCTGGCCCAGAATGGAGACACCCAGGCAGCCGGCGGCCAGGGTGGCGTTTTCCAGTGTGGGGACGGCGGAGGTGGTCTCGATCTCCACCCCCAGGCGCTGGGATTGGGCTTTCAGTTCCGCCATCTCATCGGGGCGGACCTCATATACCATGATTTTCACTGTGTATCGGTTCCTTTCTGGTTGGGCTGGGAGAGGCCCAGCAGCCGGCGGGCCACCGTAACGTTCCGCTGTTCCATCTCCTGGAGCTTGGCTACGGCGGCAGACTGCGCCTCCGGCTGGGCGGAGCGTGCGGCGCAGTTGTCGATCATGCCGCACAGGGCCTCTGCCGTCAGATCCTGGAGATTGACGAACTGATCCTGCCCGATGTAGCGCAGGAAGGCGGATACCTTGGGATCGTACACCACGCCTGCCAGGGGGATGCCCTGTCCGGCGGCAAAGATCAGCGCGTGCAGGCGCATGGAGACCACCACTTCCATCCGGCTCAGGGCGCCGATGATGGTGCCGCTGCCTCCGGCGTCGTTGAGGAAGTAATGGGGAATGGTGAGGCCCTGGGCCGCCAGCTGATTGGCCCCGGGATCCAGGTGTTTTTCCACCGAGACGAATACCGGCGTCAGTCCATAGGTGCGGTAGGCATATTCCGCCGCCTGCCCAAAGAGGGGGGCTTTCTCCTCAAAGCCTTTCCAGCGCCGCAGGGCAAAGCAGATATACCGCCCGTGGGCGGGGATCCCGGAACGGAGCATGACGCTGTCCGTCTGATCCTCCGGTGCGGGGCGCAGCGTCAGAGCGGGATCCGCCGTCAGCAGAATCTCCGGCTTCGTGACCCCCATGGCCCGCAGCTCATTGAGAGAGTCCGGCTCCCGCAGGGTGATGACATCCACGCTGGCGTTGAGCACCTTGGCGGCAATGTCCCGGTGGCTCTCCCGGGTGACGGGGCCGATGCCGCAGCCGTACATCTGGACCTTGCAGCCGCAGCGCTTGGCGGTGCGGATGTTGTAGAGATAGTACCACAGGGAACGGCGGGAGGTGACATCCTGAATGAGGCTACCGCCGCCGTTGATATAGAGCTTGGCGGCACTCATAGCGCCGTACCAGGCGAAGATGTTGGAGCGGTGTACCGCCCGCACCCGGTAGGCAAGGCGGGTGCTCTTGGGATCTTTGGAGAGAACCGTCATGGGCATGTCAGGGTCAATGGAGCGCATCTCCTGCAAAATGGCTTCCAAAATGGCGTCGTCTCCGGCGTTGCCCCGGCCATAGGCCCCGCAGATCACCACCCCGTCCCGGGCCGCCTTGGGGCGGCTGTGGCGGCGAAGGATCTCCCGGTAGATGTGCAGCTGGGTGTCCACCGTACGCTGGATGGAGAACTGGGTGGAGGCCTTCTGGTAGAGCTTTTCCCCCATGTCCCGGCGCAGATCGTCGTCGGAGGCCAGGGCCGCCAGGTGCTCTCCCAGAGCCTGCCAGTCGCCGGGCTGGAAGAGGTAGCCGTTGACGTCCTGGTCAATGAGATAGGGAATGCCGCCCACCGCTGTGGCCACCGTAGCCAGGTGGAAACGGGTGCCATCCGTCAGGGCGTAGGGGAAGGTCTCGGAGAGGCTGGTGAGGACGTTGATATCCAGGGCGCTGTAAAAGCGATCCATACCGCCGCTGATCCAGCCGGCAAAGCACACCTGGCGGCTGACGCCTAGCTCCTGCGCCAGGGCGGCCAACTTGTCTTTCTCTGGCCCGTCTCCGGCGATCAGCAGCCGCAGCCGAGCATTTTTGGCGTATCCGGCCGCAAAGCCCCGGATCAGGGTGGACATGTCCTTGACGGGATTGAGCCGGGCGGCGATGCCCACCACCACGCTGTCCTCCTCCACATCGGCCCCCAGGCTTCGCAGGTACTCCAGCCGGTCTCCCTGGGGAGGCGGCGGGGTGAAGTCGATGCCGTTATAAATGGCGTAGAACCGGTCGGGGGGAAAGCCCCGGGAGATCAGAAGGTCCACCATGGCATCGGAGACGCCGATGCGGTAGTCCAGCTTCCGCAGGGCCCAGGCGTTGATGGTGCCGAAGGTTATGCGGCTCAGGGGGCGGCCCATGTAGTCCAGGCGGTAGTCACTGTGGACGGTGGTGACTACCGGCAGCCCTGTGGACTTGCGCAGCAGCGCACCGATCATATTGGCCCGGGAGCCGTGGCAGTGGATGAGCTCATAGCCGCCCTCCCGGATATAGGCCGTCAGTTTGCGCCGGATGCGCAGGATATTGTTGCCGCCGCAGATCATGGTGGGGATGCCCAGGTCACGGGCCTCCTGGGCAAAGGGGCCGTCCCGGAAGCACAACAACTGGGCGTGGATATGTTGATTCAGGTGCTGCAGCAGGCTCAGCACGTGGGTCTTGGCTCCGCCGGAGTCGCCGCCGCTGATCAAATGAATGACTTTCATGGGACACCTTTCTTTCGTTTGGGACTTGTGAAACAGTGAAAAATATTATACAATATCCCGGAAGCGTTGTCCAGAATGACAGCCGGGAAAACCGGGCGCTTGGTGCGCCCTTCAGGAGGATATCATGGAACAAAAGGCAAAGCGTATTGGAAAGTTCAACATCATCGATATCATCGCCGTGATTCTGATTTTGGCGGTGGTGGCCTTCGGCGGGTGGAAGCTGGCAAACCGCGGCGGCGCCGTGGGCGGGGAGACGCCTATGACCAAGGTGACTTACGTGGTTCGCTGTGAGGGGGTTCCGGCAGAACTCTATGAGACATGCCTTTCCCATCTGCCCTCTCCGCTGATGGCGTCCGGCGAACTGGTGGGGGGCCAGATCGAGGCCGTGGAGCAGGAGCCCTTCTACGTGCTGGACGGAAACGGCAACTGGGTGGAGGATCCGGATCATGTGACGCTGCTGTTCACCGCCACCACGGAGACGCCCTCCGGTGAGGTCATGACCACCAAGGTGGGGGACCAGGAGGTGCGCATCGGCAAGACCGACTACATCCTCAAAAGCGAGTTTATCGAGTTCAGCGGCGGTACCATCGTGGACGTCTCCTGGGAGCAGGAGTGATCCGCCGGAAGACTTTCAAAAAAAGGAAGCTGGCAGCTGCCAGCTTCCTTTTTTGCAGTTTTTACAGGGTGTTTTTGCCGCGAACCAGATACTGTCCATGAGGTGTTTCGTCCAAGACTTTGCCGTCTTCCACGGCCAGGTGTCCCCGCAGCCACACCTGACGGATGCCGCCGGCGGTAACGAAGCCCTCGTAGGGGTTATAGTCCACATTGGCCACGCAGTCGTCGGAGCGGATCACATGGCTGGCGCCGGGATCATAGACCACGATATCGGCGTCGCTGCCCTTGCGCAAAATGCCCTTGCGGGGATAGAGCCCGTACAGCCGGGCAGGGTTCTCACTGAGTACCCGGCACATCTGGGCCAGAGAGATGCGGCGCTTGGCCACGCCGTAGGAATAGATGAGCTCGCCCCGGGTCTCCACGCCCGGCAGGCCGCCGGGAATCTTGGTGAAATCCTCCCGGCCCATATCCTTCTGGGCCAAGGTGAAGGAACAGTGATCCGTGGAGATGGTCTGGATCTCTCCCCGCCGCAATCCCCGCCACAGGGCATCCTGCTGATCCTTTTCCCGCAGGGGCGGAGCGCAGACGTACCGGGCGGCGGCGGAGTAGTCCTCGTTGAAATAGAGGCTCTCATCCAACAGCAGATACTGGGGGCAGGTTTCCACATAGACGATCTGGCCCCGCTTCCGGGCGGCTTCCACTTCCTTGAGGGCCTCCCGGTTGGTGAGATGGACGATGACTACCGGGCACTCCGCAGCTTCGGCGATGCGCAGCAGGCGGCTCACCGCCTCCGCCTCCAGATAGGGGGGGCGGGTGACGGGATGGGAGCCGGGGCCCAGCTCCCCGGCGGCCTTGCGCTCGGCGATCATGCCGTCGATGACACCGGCGTTCTCACAGTGGACGCCGGCAATGCCGCCCAGCCGCCGCAGCTCCTTGAGGGCCCAGTACATGTCACGGTCGCCGATCATCATGGCCGGATAGGTCATGTACATCTTGAAAGAGGAGACGCCCTGGGCAAACATATCCGGCAGCTCCGCACGGATGGATTCGTTCCAGTCGTCGATGGTCATGTGGAAGCCGTAGTCGCAGAAGGTGCGGCCGTCGGCTTTCTGATGCCACAGATCCAGGCCGTAGTGCAGGGATTCCCCCTTGTTGGGGCAGGCAAAGTCGATGACAGTGGTGGTGCCGCCACGAAGAGCTGCCCGGCTGCCGGTGAAAAAGTCATCAGCCGTGGTGGTGTTCGCCACATCCAGGTCAAAGTGGGTGTGGGCGTCGATAAAGCCGGGGAAGAGCAGGCAGCCTGTGACATCGTGAACCGTGTCGGCGTCGTTGAGATCCCGTCCGATCTTCACGATCTTTTCATCCTCCAGCAGTACATCGGCCCGGCGGGTGCCGCTGCTGGTGACAATGGTTCCGCCTTTGAGCAGTGTCCTCATGATGAATACCTCCGTTCTCGGCGGCCGAAAAAGGGCCGCTGTTTTGTTTGATGTGTCTCAGGCAAGATCCAGATTCTTTTCATAGGCAGCGATCACCGCGTCCATGACGGCGCCCCGGAAGCCGGCTTCCTCCAGGGTGCGTACCCCCTGGATGGTGGTGCCGCCGGGAGAGCAGACGGCGTCTTTCAGCGCCCCGGGATGCTGCCCGCTTTGGAGTACCAGCCGGGCGGAGCCTGCCGTCATCTGGGCGGCAAATTCCAGAGCCAGGGCCCGGGGCAGCCCGCAGGCCACGCCGCCGTCCGCCAGAGCCTCGATAAAGAGGTCCACAAAGGCGGGGCCGCAGCCCGCTACGCAGGATCCGGCGTCAATGAGCCGCTCCTCCAGAGGGGCCAGACGGCCGGCACCGGACATGGCGTCCAGAAATACGTGCATTTCTTCCTCGGTGACCCTGTCTGAGGTGTAAAGGATCATACCTTCACCGATGGCTGAAGGGGTGTTGGGCATAATGCGGATGACGGGGTAATTTCCGCCCGCCATCTCTCGGATCCGGGCCATGGTGAGGCCTGCCGCCATGGTTACCAGAATGAAACGGTCCTGCCGTGCAGCCAGTACCGGGGCGATGCCGGAGAGCATCCCCGCCATCATCTGGGGCTTGACCCCCAGGAAGAGGTACTGGGCCTCCCGGGCGGCATCCTCATTGCTGCCGGTATTGCACTGAAGTTCTTCTGACAAGGATTTTGCCTTGTCAGGATTCCGGTTGGCCAGGAGGATCTCCTCTCCCGGCAGACGCTTGCGGGCAGCCCGGGCCAGGGTGCCGCCCATGTTGCCGGTGCCGATGAATCCAAAGGTAACCATGGTATCACATTCCTTATTTTAAAATTTTGATGTTACTGAGGGTGATCGGGGGAGTCCTTTTTCCGGCGGGCGGACTCCTTGGCGGCTTTGTCCCGCCGGAGCTTTCTCCAGCTCAAAAACGCGGCTCCGGCGCCCCACAGTCCCAAGGCTCCATAGAGGCAGCAGGGGAGGTAGAGCTGGAAAAATCCGCCGCCTGCGTCGGGATTTCCGGAGGTGTGCTGCATCAGCACAAAGAGTACCAGGGACACCACGGCACTCACCGCCGTGAGGACGCCCAAAATCAGTTGGAGCTTTCCGGGTTTGCGGGTAAGCAGCAGGCAAAAGAGCAGCAGCGTGATGACGCTCAGGGCAATGGTCTCAAAGAGCATGGTTTCGTTTCCCCCTCCGGCTGCGGGCTCCAGGTCAGCGAACCTGGCCTTCGCCGCAAATGATATATTTGCAGCTGGTAAGCTCCTCCAGCCCCATGGGTCCCCGGGCGTGCATCTTCTGGGTGGAGATGCCGATCTCCGCCCCCAGGCCGAACTCGCCGCCGTCGGTAAAGCGGGTGGAGGCGTTGACATACACCGCCGCCGCGTCCACCGCGTCCAGGAAGTGCTGGGCGGTGAAGTAGTTGCTGGTAATGATAGCCTCGGAGTGGCCGGTGCCGTGGGCGTTGATGAAGTCGATGGCCTCCCGGGTATCCTTCACCACCCGGACTGCCAGGATATAGTCGTCGTACTCGGCGTCCCAGTCACTCTCCTGGGCCGGGATACCCCGGCTGCCCACCAGGGAGAGGGCTGTCTCGTCGCAGCGCAGCTCCACATTCTTTTCCTCCAGCAGGGGCACCGCCTTTTGGAGGAAGTCGGCAGCCACCGCCTGGTGAATCAGCACGCACTCCGCTGCGTTGCACACGGAGGGGCGGGAGCATTTGGCGTTATAGAGGATCTTGGCACCCATGTCCAGATCCGCCTCGGCGTCAATATACACGTGGCATACGCCCTCGCCGGTGCGGATGACGGGGACGCTGGCCTCCCTGGCCACCGCCCGGATGAGCCCCGCGCCGCCCCGGGGGATCAGTACGTCCACGTACCCGTCCAGGTGCATGAGCGCATTGGCGGTCTCGTGGCTGGTGTCCTGCACCAGGGAGATGCAGTCGGCTGGGAGACCTGCTTCCTCCAGAGCCCGGCGCATCAGCTCCGCGGCACAGCGGTTGGAGCGGATGGCTTCCTTGCCGCCCCGGAGAATGCAGACGTTGCCGGATTTGAGGCAAAGGGCGGCAGCGTCTACCGTGACGTTGGGCCGGGCCTCGAAAATGATGGCGATGACACCCAGTGGCACCCGCCGCCGTCCGATGATCAGGCCGTTGGGCCGGGTCTCCATCTTATCCACCCGGCCGATGGGATCCGGCAGGGACGCCACCTGGCGCACGCCCTCCACGATGCCGGCAATGCGCTCCGGCGTCAGGGTGAGGCGGTCCAGCATGGCCGGGCGCATCCCCGCCTCCTTGGCGGCGGCTACGTCTTCGGCGTTGGCGGCCAGCCATGCCTCCTGATGCTCCGTCAGGATCCTGGCGATGGCCTCCAGCGCGGCGTTCTTTTTCGCTGTTCCGGCAGTGGAGAGCACGTAGGTGGCGGCCTTGGCGGCAGCGCCCTGCTGCTGTAAAGATGTCATGGGAATCTCCTCCTTATGCATGGTTTGCCAAAAAGCGGGTGCCGATGTCGGCTCCCTGGGCAATGCCGTACAGATCTTCTGTGCGCTTTCCGTTGGTGATGACCATGTCGCACCCGGCGCTCATGGCGATGCGGGCGGCGGAGAGCTTGGTGGCCATGCCGCCGGTGCCCCGCCAGGATCCGGCACCGCCGGCCATTTCCAGGATCTCCGGCGTCAACTGGCGTACCTGGTGGAGAAGTTTTGCTTCCGGATGGGTCTTGGGGTCTGCGTCGTAGAGGCCGTCGATATCGCTGAGGAGCACCAGTAGGTCCGCCCGGCAGAGTTTGGCAACGATGGCGGAGAGGGTGTCGTTGTCGCCCAGGACCTTGTGGCGGCCCGTCTCAATCTCTGCCGAGGAGACGGAGTCGTTTTCGTTGACGATGGGGATGACCCCCATTTCCAGCAGGGCGGAGAAGGTGCCGGAGAGGTGTTCCGCCCGGTCCGGGTCGTCCACGTCGTCTCCGGTCAGCAGAATCTGGGCCACGGAGCGGTTATACTCGGAAAAGAGCTTATCGTAAATGTGCATCATCCGGCACTGGCCCACGGCAGCAGCGGCCTGCTTCATCCGCAGTTCCTTGGGGCGCTCGGCAAGGCCCAGCTTGGCGGTGCCCACCGCAATGGCGCCGGAGGTCACCAGGATCACCTCGTTCCCGGCTCCGTGAAGATCCGAGAGCGTCCGGACTAGGTGCTCCATGCTCCAAAGATCCAGTGCCCCGGAGTCGTGGGTGAGGGTGGAGGTGCCCACCTTCACCACAATGCGTTGTTTGTTGGCTGTCATGGTTTGTCTCCTCCTGAAAACAGGGTTTTGGGGTATCGCCTCCGGTGAGGACCCAGAACCAAGCTCCGGGCCCGGAGTAAAACAGATGGAAAGATGATAAATCAGTATATCATATTTCCCGAAAAAAGAAAGAGCGGCAGACGGGTAGATTTTGTGAAAAGCGCAGATACTGTGAAAAACACACCCGGAAAGTGAGGAAGTTTCCATGAGTGAACACACCAAGCCTGCCAATCCCGGCCAGGAGGACGGCGGGGAGGAGCGGGAGCAGATTGTGGATTTCGGTTCTGCCCTGACCCGCACCCCCCACGGCAGCGTCTACTGCCTGACGATTATCGGCCAGATCGAAGGGCATATGACCGCCAGCTCCAGCACCAAGACCACAAAATATGAGCATGTACTGCCCCTCCTTGCCAAGCTGGAGGAGAGCAGTGAGGTGGACGGCGTGCTGTTTCTGCTGAACACTGTGGGCGGCGATATCGAGGCAGGCCTTGCCATTGCAGAGCTCATTGCCGGCATGACCAAGCCCACCGTCTCCATCGTCCTGGGGGGCAGCCACTCCATCGGCGTGCCGCTGGCGGTGGCGGCACGGCGGAGTTTCGCCGTGCCCAGCGCAGCCATGACCATCCATCCGGTGCGCATGAACGGCACGGTCATCGCCGCTCCCCAGACCTACAGCTACTTCCAGAGGCTCCAGGACCGGATTGTGGATTTCGTGGCCCGCCACAGCCAGATCAGCGCCGAGGAGTTTGAGGCGCTCATGCTGAAAAAGGACGACATGGCCGCCGATGTGGGCAGCGTCCTATATGGGGAAGAAGCGGTGCAGCGGGGCATCATTGACGCTGTGGGAGGCCTTTCCGACGGCCTGGCATGTTTGTACCGGCAGATTGAACAGCATCGGAAGACCGGGGAGTGACCCATTGCCGCGGCGTACGCCGCGGCATTTTTTTTACAGGAATCATCGCGGTGAATCCGGCCATCTGCCACGTACTGGACAAAACTTTGGATGAGCTCTTTTGGGAGGAAACGTAAAAGTTACGGGAGGCGGAACAATCCGCCTCCCGTAACTTTTTTATTTGCTCAAAGTCAGCTTGAAATCCGCACCCTCAGCTGCCTCGGTGACCTGGCAGCCCTGAGAGTGGGCAAAGCGGGTGATGTTCTCCACCGACACGCGGCTGTCGGAGAGAACCTCCAGGGGAAGGGCTGCGCCCTCCCGCAGCGCTTTTTGCACCATAATGACGGGGGTGGGACAGGAAAGACCACGGGTATCAATCATAATCAACGCTCCTTTTTCGGAAGATGTGTCAGGGTAATGGCCAGCAGGACCACAAAGCCGATCACCACCGCCGCCATGCCGGCGGTGCCGATGCCGCCTACGATGTAAGTGCCGTCCTCCGCCACGGAATCCGCGGTGCCGGCCAGGCCGAAGTTGTGGGAGATGGCGGCTCCCACAATCATGCCCAGCACGGTGACGGCGGAGTCGCCGTTGCCCTCACCAGCCAGGATTAGCTGGCGCAGGGGGCAGCCGCCCAGAAGGATGGAGCCCCAGCCCACCACGGCCATGCCCAGGGCGGACCAGAGGTACTGGCTGTGGGCAATGGGCTGGGAGAGGGCGGAGAGGTTGTAGCTGCCCAGGATCAGGTTCCCGATGGTGATCGTGATCCAAATGGCCAGGAAGCCGGAGAGCAGCTTGAAGTCCCGGAGCATGAAGGCGTCCCGCAGGCCGCCGGCCATGCACAGGCGGCTGCGCTGGGCGAAGATGCCGACCGCCAGTCCGGCAATCAGGGAGACAGCCCAGAACGCCCGCATGGAGCCGGGACCCTGCTCAGAGAACTTCAACAGACTGGGCGCGGCCAGCAGCAGCACCAGCAGCACCACCATGATGCCGGGGAGGATGGCTCCCTCCCCCTGGCGGACGGGATAGGCCCGGCCCAGGGAAAAGCCCCGGCGCAGGAAGAAAATGCCCACCAGGATGCCGGCCAGGAAGCCCACCAGGCCTGCCACCGCCGTAAGGTCACCGCCGCCCAGGCGGATCACCATGCGCAGCGGGCAGCCCAGGAATACCAGGGCGCCGATCATCACAAACAATCCCAGCACAAACCGGCAGGCAGGGGAGGAACCGGCCTTGGCCCGGAATTCCCGGGTGGCTGCGGCGGCAATGGCGGCACCCAGGACGATGCCGATGATCTCAGGCCGGATGTACTGCACGTTGGCACTGGAATGCATGCCCAGGGCGCCTGCGATGTCACGCAGGAAGCAGGCGATGCAAAAACCCATGTTCTTGGGGTTGCCGGCGGCGGTGAGGATCAGCGCCGCCAGGCCTACCACCACGCCCGTCAGGACGATGAGGCCGTATTCTTGGATCCAGCGATTTTTTCTCATGAAAAGACTCCTTTACACACAGTTTCTTCCGCCGATCCGGGGATCAGAGCAGGCAGGTGTGGAAACCGGCCGGTTCGATCCCGGCCTCCTGCAGAGCGGTTTCCAAAGCGCTGCGCAGCTCCGGCGGAGAGGACCAGGCGATGCCGCAGTCCGAGGTGATGCTTCTGGGCACAGAGACCAGCTTCCCCTCCAGCTGTTCCCGGCGGCACAGCTGCTCCGTAGCAATGGCGCCGGCAGTGGTGTGAAAGGTCACCACCAGCCGCGGCTGCTTCTCCCGCATAGAAGATTCCCCCTCTTGGCATCGTTGTTCTTTTAAAAGAATAACACGTAAAAAAAGAAATTGCGAGATCTATTTTGAGTATCACGAAACCTGGAAGTTTACGGATTTTTCCTTGAAATACCGGCATTCCTCTGATATATTAAATTAGTTATCGTATGTTTAGCGGCTATTTGGCCGGCAGAGGTGGAAACGTGTATCTAAAAGCATTGGAGATCCAGGGATTCAAGTCCTTCCCTGAAAAGACCGTTTTGAATTTCGGCGAGGATATCACCGCCATCGTGGGCCCCAACGGCTCCGGCAAGTCCAACATTTCCGACGCCATCCGGTGGGTCATGGGCGAACAGAGCGCCAAGGGTCTCCGGGGCGCCAAGATGGAGGATGTCATCTTCGGCGGCACTGCCCGGCGCTCCCCGGTGGGCTTTGCCCAGGTGACGCTGGTCATCGACAATACGGAGCATATCTTTCCCACCATGGAGGAGTCTGAAGTGGCCGTCACCCGGCGGTACTACCGCAGCGGGGAGTCGGAGTATTACATCAACCGCCAGTCTGTGCGGCTCAAGGATGTGACGGAGCTGTTCATGGATACTGGCATGGGCCGGGAGGGCTACTCCATCATCGGCCAGGGCAAGATCGATGAGATCCTCTCCGCCAAGAGCGGCGAGCGCCGGGAGATCTTCGAGGAGGCGGCAGGCATCTCCAAGTTCCGCCACCGCAAGGAGGACGCCGAGCGGAAGCTGGAGCGGACGCAGGAGAACCTGGTGCGCATCAACGACAAGATCGCCGAGCTGGAGATGCAGGTGGAGCCCCTGCGGGACCAGGCGGAAAAGGCCAAGAAATATCTGGTGCTGCGGGACGAGCTGCGCCTTCTGGAAATCTCCGTGTGGCTTGAAAATCTGGATGCCCTGAAGGTGGGACAGCGGAAGCTGGAGTCGGATTTCCACGCCGCCGAGGCGGAGCGGGACCAGGCCCGTGCGGCGCTGGATGCCCTCTATGCCGAGGGGGAGCAGTATGGGCAGCGGATGCAGGAAAAGGACATGGAGTCCGAGACTGTCCGGGCCCAGGCAGCGGAGCTGGACGGCAAGGCCAAGGAGCAGGAGAGCGCCGTGGCGGTGCTGGAGAGCACCATTGCCCACCATGAGGAGAATATCCGCCGGGCCACCCAGGAGCTGGCAGAGACGGAGAGCCGCACCGGCGGCCTTGCCAAGCAGGCCCAGGAGCAGGAGGAGCGGATCGCCGAGATCGACGGCCGGATCGCCCGGCTCAACGAACAGGTGGAGGCCCTGCTGGAAAAGGCACGGGAGGCCTCGGAGCAGGCGGGCGGCGCCCAGGCGGAGGCGGAGGCGCTGCGGGCCAAGGAGGCCCTGGCACTTTCCGCCGCAGCGGACGCCCGGGCGGAAAAAGCCGCCATCGATGCGGAAAACGGCCAGATCACGGAGCGCCGCACCACTCTGGCCACCGACCTGGAGAATACCCGGGTACAGCTGGCCCAGGCGGAGCAGGAGGCACGGGACAACCGCCGGGCGCTGGAAGATGCCCGGGACGAGGCCCAAGCTGTGGGCAACATCATCGCGGGACACAACCTGCGCATGGCGGAGCGGGAGAAAAAGGCTGCGGCAGCGGCGGAGAAGCGGGTCCAGCTGACCATGGACGTGGGGGCAATGGACAATCGCATCCGGCTGCTGACGGAGATGGAAAAGGAGTACGAGGGATTTTCCAAGGCCGTGCGGCTGGTGTGCCAGGCAGGTTCTCTGCGAGGCGTCCACGGGCCTGTTGCCAACCTGATGAAGACGGACAGCCAGTACACCCTGGCCATTGAGATCGCCCTGGGGGCGGGCCTCCAGAACATCGTGGTGGACCGGGAGGAGGACGCCAAGGCCGCCATCGGTTATCTGAAGCAGCGGGACGGCGGACGGGCCACCTTCCTGCCCCTTACCGCCATCCGGGGCGAGGACCTGCGGGACAAGAGCGTGGAGCGGGAGTTCGGCTTTGTGGGCCTGGCCTCCCGGCTGGTGCGCTTTGATGAAAAATACACCAATATCTTTCACAGTCTTCTGGGCCGCACCGTGGTGGTGGAGGATCTGGACTGCGGCATCGCCATGGCCCGCAAGTACCGCAACGCTTTCCGCATCGTGACCCTGGATGGCCAGGTCATCAACCGGGGCGGCTCCATGACCGGCGGCTCCACCAGCCGCTCAGCCGGTGTTTTGAGCCGGGCGGCGGAGCTGGAGAAGCTGGCGGCCAAGGCTGACGGGATGCACCGACAGCTGGAGGAAGCCAAAAAAGAGGAGGCGGCTGCGGGCCGGGAGCTTACCGCTGCCCGCTACGAGTTGGAGACCGCCGAGGGCCAGCGCCGTCAGGCGGAGGACGAGGTGCTGCGGCTGGAGGGCCGGAAGAACCACTTTGATCTTCTGCTGGCCTCTTTGCGGGAGAATCTGGATAACCTTACCGGGGAAGAGGAAGCCCTGGCAGGCCGACTGGGAGACAACGAAGCGCGGGCAAAGGCGGCGGAGGAGACGGTGACGGCGCAGGAAGCTGCTGCTGCCGGGTTCCGGGCAGAGGCAGAGGCCGTCCTCTCCGGACAGTCGGAACTTCTGGCCAAGTCCGGGCAGCTGACGGAGAGCATCAGCGCCGGCCGGTCCGATCTGGCGGCCCTTGCGGCCGAGCGGGAGGCTACCGCCCGCAGCGCCGCGGATCTCCGGCAGTTGTGTGAGGATCTCACCGGAGACCGCACACAGAAAGAGGAGACCCTCCGGGGGTATGAGCGCTCCATCGCCGCGGCCCGGGAGGAAATCGCCGAGCGGCAGGAGACCCTTGCCGCGCTTGCGCAGCAGGGCCAGGCCCTGCAGGAGCGATTGATGGCCCTGAGCCAGGAGAAGATCGCCCTGGAGGCCGAGCGCACCGCCAAGAACCGGGCGGGGCAGGAGATGAACGAGAACCTTTTGAATCTGGAGCGGGCGGCTTCCCGCCTGGAGCAGAAGATGGCCACCTCCGCCATGGAGGAAAAGCAGATCCTGGACCGGCTGTGGGAGCACTACGAGCTCTCCCACTCCGATGCCCAGGCCCAGCGGATCGAGCTGGAGAGCCTGCCTAAGGCCAACCGCCGCATCGGGGAGCTCAAGCGGGATATCGCCGCGCTGGGGACTCCCAACATCGGCGCCATCGAGGAATTCGACCGGGTCAACACCCGCTATACCTACCTCTCCGATCAGCGGGACGACGTGGAAAAGGCCAAGGGAGAGCTGGAGGGCATCATTGAGGAGATCACCAGCCAGATGACGGAGATCTTCGCCCAGCAGTTCCAGCTCCTTTCCGAGAGCTTTCAGACCACCTTTGAAGAGCTCTTCGGCGGCGGCACCGCCAGGCTGGAGCTGGAGGATGAGCACGATATCCTGGGCTGCGGCATTGAGATCAAGGCCCAGCCCCCGGGAAAGACCCTCAAGACCATCTCCCTCCTCTCCGGCGGTGAGAAGGCCTTTGTGGCCATTGCATTGTACTTCGCCATTTTGAAGGTTCATCCCACGCCGTTTTGCGTCATGGACGAGATCGAGGCTGCCCTGGACGACGCCAACGTCACCCGGTATGCCCGGTATATGCGCACCCTGGCGGGGAAGACGCAGTTCATCGTCATTACCCACCGCCGGGGCACCATGGAGGAGGCGGATGTCCTCTACGGCGTCACCATGCAGGAGCAGGGCGTCAGCAAGATCCTGACCATCAATTTGAACGACATGGCCAAGGAGCTGAAGATCAAATAACGTGGTGACGCCTGGGCTTTATCCCGGAAGACACTGCAAACACTGTGAAAACCTTTGAGATTGGGACAGAATCCCCCGTTTTTCATTCCGACTTTTGGAGGCAACTATGGGCTTTTTTGACAAACTGAAAAAAATCACCACCAACCTGTTCTCTGGCTTCACCGAGGCGGACGAAGCCTTTTTCGAGGAGCTGGAGGAGACGCTGATCCTGGCGGATCTGGGCATGGACACCGCCCTGGAAGCGGTGGAGCAGCTGCGGGCGCGGGTGCGCAAGGAGAAGCTCCATGACCAGGAGGAGGTCAAGGCCGCTTTGCGGGACGTGCTGGTGGAGATGATGGGCACGGAGGAGGGTGCCACGGAACTGGATCTCTCCACCCAGCCCAGCGTGGTGCTCTTTATCGGCGTCAACGGCGTGGGGAAGACCACCTCCATCGGAAAGCTGGCCCATCAGCTCAAGCGTGAGGGCAAGCGGGTGCTGCTGTGCGCGGCGGACACCTTCCGGGCTGCCGCTGCCGATCAGCTGGAGATCTGGGCGCAGCGCGCGGGCTGCGAGCTGGTGCGCCAGCACGAGGGCGCCGACCCCGGCGCCGTGCTCTTCGACGCCCTCCAGGCCGCCAAGGCCCGGCATGTGGACGTGGTCCTCTGCGATACCGCCGGACGGCTCCACAACAAAGCAAACCTCATGGCGGAGCTTGCCAAGCTCTCCAAGATCATCGACCGGGAGTGCCCCGGCTGCGCCCGGGAGACGCTGCTGGTGCTGGATGCCACCACGGGGCAAAACGGCCTCATCCAGGCCCGGACCTTCAAGGAGACGGCGGGCCTTACCGGCATCGTCCTCACCAAGCTGGACGGCACCGCCAAGGGCGGCATCGTCATCGCCATCGCCCGGGAGCTGGGCGTGCCGGTGAAGTTCGCCGGTGTGGGCGAGGGCATCGAGGATCTCAGGCCCTTCGACGCCCGCAGCTATGTGGAGGCCATCATTTAAGCGGGATTTTTCTGATTTTCAGATTCAATAAGGAGCGTGTGGAGTATGATAAGACAGGACGGGCGGGCGTTTGATGCGCTGCGCCCCATCAAGATCACCACGGATTTCGTGAAATTTGCCGAGGGCAGCTGCCTCATCGAGTGCGGCGACACCAAGGTCCTCTGCTGCGCCAGCGTGGAGGACCGCACCCCGCCCCATGTGCCGGAGGGCACCGGCTGGGTGACGGCAGAATACTCCATGCTGCCCCGGGCCAACCGGGAGCGCAGCAAGCGGGACATTGCGAAGCTCAAGCTCAGCCCCCGCAGCGCTGAGATCCAGCGGCTGGTGGGCCGGTCCCTCCGGGCCGCCGTGGATATGGAAAAGCTGGGGGAGCACACCATCACCATCGACTGCGACGTGCTCCAGGGAGACGGCGGTACCCGCACGGCCTCCGTTACCGGTGGATTCATCGCCCTGGCCCTGGCCTGCCGGAAGCTGGTGGCGGACGGTGTGCTGGCCGCGAGCCCCATCCGGCACTTTGTCACCGGCGTGTCCGCCGGTATCGTGGACGACACGGCGCTGCTGGACCTGCAATACAGCGAGGACAGCCGGGCCCAAGTGGATCTCAACTGCGTGATGAACGAGCTGGGTGAGCTCATTGAGCTCCAGGGTACCGGCGAGGGCCGCTCCTTTACCCTGGCGGAGCAGCAGGAGCTGGTGCGCCTTTGCGCCAAGGGCAACCGGGAGCTGCTGGCTATCCAGAAGGAGATTTTAGGAGGGAAGCTGTGATGGCGGAGAAATTTGTCCTGGCCACCCATAATCCCGGCAAGCTCCGGGAGATGTCCGACATTCTCTCCAAATTCGGCATCCAGGTGGTGAGCCCCGCAGACGTGGGCGTCACCGTGGATGTGGAGGAGACGGGCACCACCTTCGCGGAAAACGCCATGCTCAAGGCTAAGGCTATCTGCGAGGCCTCCGGCCTGCCCGCCATCGCCGACGACTCCGGCTTGTGCGTGGATGCCCTGAACGGCGGCCCGGGGGTGTACTCTGCCCGATACGGCGGGGAGAAGCTGGATGACCGGGGACGGTATATGCTGCTTTTGAACTCCATGCGGGGACAGACCACCCGGGCGGCCCACTTTGCCTGCGCCATCGCCTGTGCGTTCCCGGGCGGTGATACCCTGACGGCGGAGGGCCGCTGCGACGGCGCCATCGCCTTTGCCCCCATGGGAACTGGCGGCTTCGGCTATGATCCGGTGTTCCTGGTGCCGGAGAAGGGCAAGACCTTCGGCCAGCTGACGGCGGAGGAAAAGAGCGAGATTTCCCACCGGGGAAAGGCATTGAAAGCTTTTTGTGAAAAACTTGCAACTTATTTGGGGAAATAAACGTCTGATAAGGAGCAGAGCGCCATGAAGACCACAGGACGCTGCCCTAAATGCAGAGGCACGGATCTGCTGGCGGTGGAGCCGGGGCTGTACAATTCCTTTCCCATCGGCTTTTTTACCAACGCCAAAATTCAGCGGTATGTCTGCCGCAGCTGCGGCTATACAGAGGAATGGATCGCGGAGGAGTCTATGGAGAAGCTGCGCCAGTCCTCCTGGCAGGACGAAAAATCAAAACGACCGGAGTGATTTCCGGGACAAAGGAGTATACATGGAACTGACAAGCAAACAGCGCTCCCAGCTGCGGGGCCTGGCCAACGGCATCGATACCATCCTCCACATCGGCAAGGACGGCATCGGGGAAAACCTCATCAAGCAGGCGGACGATGCCCTGGAGGCCCGGGAGCTCATCAAGGGCCGGGTTCTGGACAATAATTTGGAGTATGACGCCCGTCTGGCTGCCGAGGAGCTGGCAAAGGCCACCCGTTCCGAGGTGGTGCAGGTCATCGGCACCAGGTTCGTACTGTACCGGGAGAGCCATTCCAAGCCCAAGGAAAAGCGCATCCAGCTGGTGAAGCCGGCCAAAAAGCGCCCCCTGTGACAGCGGATGCCATCGCATTCCAAAAGAAGGTAGGACTATGAAAATCGGAATCTACGGCGGGACGTTCAACCCGCCCCACCTGGGCCATGTGACGGCAGCCCGGGCGGTGTTCGAACTTTTGAAGCTGGACCGGCTGCTGCTGGTGCCGGACCGGCTGCCGCCTCACAAGGCTCTGCCGGAGAACTCCCCCTCCGCCCAGGACCGGCTGGAGATGACCCGCCTGGCCGGGGAGCAGACCGGTCTGGGAGACCGGGTGCAGGTGCTGGATCTGGAACTGAAGCGGGAGGGAAAGAGCTACACCGCCGACACCCTGGAGGAGATCCGCCGGATGTACCCGGCCGATGAGCTGTGGCTGCTGATGGGGACGGATATGTTCCTGACCCTCCAGGCCTGGCACGATCCCCAGCGGATCCTCTCCCTGGCGGGGATCGCTGCCTTCGGCCGCACCGAAGAGGACACGGAGGAGCTGTTCTCCGTACAGCGGGACTATCTTTATCGCACATTCCCTGGAGCCCGGATCTTCACCCTGACCATTCCCGGTGTGGTGGATGTCTCTTCCACGGAGCTGCGGGACGAGCTGCGGACAGGAAAGGGTGGAGCGGCCCTGCCTCCGGCAGTGTACGGCTATATTCTCCGGAAAGGGCTCTACGGTGTCCAGGCGGATCTGAAGCATCTCACCCTTTCCCAGCTGCGCCCGGTGGCATTGAGCTATCTCAAGTATAAGCGCATCCCTCACGTGCTGGGCACGGAGCAGGAGGCCATCCGCCTGGCGGAGCGCTACGGCGGCGATGTGGAGAAGGCCCGGGTGGCGGCGCTGCTCCACGACTGCACCAAGAAGCTGGATATGGAAGAGCAGCTGGCGTTGTGCCGTCACTACGGCATCGAACTGGATGAGCTGGAGCAAAAGGCGCTGAAGCTGCTCCACGCCAAGACCGGAGCGGCCATCGCCCGGGATGTCTTCGGGGTGGATGAGGAGATCTATCACGCCATCTGGTGGCACACGACCGGCCATGCCAACATGACGCTTCTGGAAAAGATTATCTATCTGGCGGACTATATCGAGCCCTCCCGGGATTTTCCGGGGGTAGACAAACTGCGAAAAGTATGCTATGAAGATTTGGACAAGGGCCTTTTGCTGGGCCTGGACATGAGTATTCAGGAAATGACGGAAATGGGAAATCCCGTCCATCGGGCCACGGTGGAGGCCCGTGACGCGCTGAAAGGATAGAAAGACATTGGATAGACATAAAGATGAACAGCACGCGGGTGGAAGCCGGCTGCAAAAAAAAGAGAAAAATCAGAAAGCCCCAAAGGAAAAGAGAAAGAGCCGCCTGACCCGGCAGCAGAAGATCCTGATAGCCATTGCTGTGCTGCTGGCAGTGGTGCTGGCGGCGGTGGTGGCCTGCCAGAGCCTGTTTGTCCGCCCGAATTTGGACAATAAAAAGGAAGAGAGTGACGATCAGGAGGAGGAAGAGCTGGATTACGGCGACGGCGTCCGCCCCCGCAGCGACGGCGAACGGAAAAGCGAGGACTACTACACGGTTTTGATCCTGGGCCGGGATACCGGCGGCGGCGGCAACACGGATACCATGCTGCTGGCCTCCTATGACGTCACCAACCAGAAGGCCACCGTCATGTCCATTCCCCGGGACACCATGGTGAATGTCGGCTGGGACGTGAAGAAGATCAACTCCGTCTATAATTCGTACGGCGGCGGGGAAAAGGGCATCAAGGCCCTGTACCAGGAGATCGCCCAGCTGGTGGGCTTCGAGCCCGATTACCAGGTGGTGGTGGAATGGGAGGCCGTGGGCGAGATCGTGGACGCCATGGGCGGCGTGTACTTCGATGTGCCCCGGGATATGGACTATGAGGATCCCTACCAGGATCTGTCCATCCACATCAGCAAGGGTTACCAGAAGCTCAACGGCGAACAGGCCATGGGTGTGGTCCGGTTCCGGGACGGCAAGAACGGCTATGCCAACGGCGATATCGGCCGGATCGAGACCCAGCAGGCGTTTTTGAAGGCTGTCATCGAGCAGATGCTCCAGATTCAGAACGTCACCAAGATCAGCCAGTTCGCCAAGGTATTCCAGGAGAACGTTACCACGGATCTCTCTTTCCAGAATATTTTATGGTTTGCCCAGCAGGCTATTTTCGGCGGACTGAAGGTGGAAAATGTCAACTTTGTCACCATGCCCTATAAGGGCGTTTCCGCCTGGAGCCGGTCTTATGGCCAGAACCTCTCCTATGTGGTGCCCGTTGCAGATGAGCTGCTGGAGCTGGTGAACAATGATCTGAGCCCCTTCAAAGAGGTATTTACTCTCAGTGACCTGGATATCATGTATGTGAATTCCGATGGATCTATCGGGTCTACCACCGGCCATGTGGAGGACTCCAAGGCAGCAAAGCCGCCTGTAAAGACCAACACCTCCTCCCAGACCCAAAAGCCCGCCGATACCCAGACCGGAGAGACGGGCACCGAGACTGGCACGGAGACCGGGGAGACGCTCCCCAACACCGGCGCGGAGGGCGGAACCACCGGCGGTGAGACCACGACTCCGCCGGAGACCGGCGGAGAGACTTCCGGCGGCGAAACCACCGGCGGAGAGACCGGCGGTGAGACCACCGCCCCGCCCCAGGAGGGCGGCGAGAGCTCCGGCGAAACCGGCTCCGGCGCGGCTTCCGGTGAGACCGGCGGTGCTTCTTCCGGCGGAACAGGCGCCAGTGAGCAGACGCCCACCACCACTGATCCGGGCTTTTCCGTCATCGAACCGGCTCCTGCGGCATAAAAGACGGTATTTTGCATTTGTATCAAAAAGAAAGTGAGGAATCGGCCATGACACCGAAAGAACTGGCGATGATCGCCGTCAAGGCGCTGGACGAGAAAAAAGGGCGGGAGATCGCCGCAATTCAGGTGACGGAGCAGACCACGCTGGCGGATTACTTCGTGATCGCCACAGGCAGTTCCAATACCCAGATCAATGCCCTGTGCGGCGCTGTGGAAAAGGCCATGAAGGAGCAGGCGGGGGAGGATCCCATGCGCCGGGAGGGCTATCGGGACGGTACCTGGGTCCTGCTGGACTACGGCTGCGTCATCGTCCACGTGTTCTCCCCGGAGGCCCGGGAGTTCTACTCCCTGGAGCGGCTGTGGAGCGACGGCACCCCGGTGGACCTGACCGGCGTGCTGACTGCAGACTGAATGAAAACCGTCCCGGCCCTGTGGCCGGGACGGTTTTTCACCGGTATCCCTGCGGCTGACCAAGCCGCATTAAGACTTCCGCGAGCCGCCTGGACGTGGGAATGGGAAGAAGCCGGAAACGGGCGGCCTGCGGACGGGGATTCCGGCGGTTTCAGGGACTTTTCCCTAGGTTCCTCTTGACAAAATGGCACGGCACTCATAAAATAGTGCCGTTAACGACGTTGAAGGGAAGAAAGACGGAATTTCCCGCCTTCAGAGAGCCGGCGGCTGGTGTGAGCCGGTGGGGGCGTTCCGTGGATGACTGTTCCCGGAGTTTTCCGCCTGAACGGATTTGCAGTAGGGCGGGACGGCAGGCACCGTTATCTGCCGCGGCCTTTGGGGCCGGTGAGGGCTGTTCGGTGACGGACAGCTGAATCAGGGTGGTAACGCGTTTCGACGCCCCTGACCGTGCAGGTCAGGGGCGTATTTTTACGCTGGATACCTGTGTGGGAAATGACGCTTTTGGATATAAAAGAGCAAAGAGATCATTCAAAAGAATGAAGGAGAGACACCATGAAGTACGATTTCAGCAGCATCGAGAAGAAATGGCAGAAGAAGTGGCTGGAGGAGAAGCCCTTTGCTGCCGTCACCGGTGATAAGACCCGGGAGAAGTTCTACGGCCTCATCGAGTTCCCCTATCCCTCCGGACAGGGCCTCCACGTGGGCCATGCCCGGCCCTTCACCGCCATGGACATCATCTGCCGCAAAAAGCGGATGCAGGGTTACAATGTGCTCTTCCCCATCGGCTATGATGCCTTCGGCCTGCCCACGGAGAACTACGCCGTCCAGCACCATATCCATCCGGCTAAGGTGACCCACGACAACATTGAGAACTTCCGCAAGCAGCTGCATATGCTGGGCTACTCCTTCGACTGGGACCGGGAGGTCAACACCACCGATCCAGACTACTACAAGTGGACCCAGTGGATCTTCCTGCAGATGTTCAAGAAGGGCCTGGCCTACAAGGCGTCCATGCCCGTCAACTGGTGCACCAGCTGCAAGATCGTCCTGGCCAACGAAGAGGTCGTGGACGGCGTGTGCGAGCGCTGCGGCGGTGAGGTCATCCGCAAGGAGAAGAGCCAGTGGATGCTGGCTATCACCAAGTACGCCGACCGTCTCATCGACGATCTGGACGATCTGGACTATATTGAACGTGTGAAGATCCAGCAGAAGAACTGGATCGGCCGGTCCGAAGGTACCGAGGTGGACTTCACCGCCACCAACGGCGACAAGCTGACGGTTTACACCACCCGCTGCGATACCCTCTTCGGCGTTACCTACATGGTCATCTCCCCGGAGCATCCCTATCTGCAGCAGTGGAAGGATCAGATCAAAAACTGGGACGCCGTGGCAGCCTATATTGACGAGGCGGCCCACAAGTCCGACTTTGAGCGCGGTGAGCTGAACAAGGAAAAGACCGGCGTCCGCCTGGAGGGCATTGAGGCCATCAACCCCGCCAGCGGCAAGCAGGTGCCCCTGTTTGTCTCCGACTACGTCCTCATGGGCTACGGCACCGGCATCGTCATGGGCGTGCCCGGCCACGACCAGCGCGACTGGGAGTTTGCCACCAAGTTCGGCCTGCCCATCATCGAGGTGGTCAAGGGCGGCGACATCACCAAGGAGGCCTTTACCCTCAAGGACGACACCGGCATCATGGTCAACTCCGGCTTCCTGGACGGCCTGACCGTCAAGGAGGCCATCCCCACCATGAAGAAGTGGGTGACGGAGCACGGCATCGGCCGCCCCAAGACCAACTTCAAACTCCGTGACTGGGTCTTCAGCCGCCAGCGCTACTGGGGCGAGCCCATCCCTCTGGTGAACTGCCCCAAGTGCGGCTGGGTGCCTCTGCCGGAGGATCAGCTGCCCCTGCTGCTGCCGGAGGTGGACTCCTACGAGGTCACCGATACCGGCGAGTCCCCCCTCTCCAAGATGACCGACTGGGTCAACACCACCTGCCCCAAGTGCGGCGGCCCTGCCCAGCGTGAGACGGATACCATGCCCCAGTGGGCCGGTTCCTCCTGGTACTTCCTGCGCTATATGGACCCCCACAACGACAAGGCCCTGGCCTCCAAGGAGGCGCTGGACTACTGGTCTCCCGTGGACTGGTACAACGGTGGTATGGAGCACACCACGCTGCACCTGCTCTACTCCCGCTTCTGGCACAAGTTCCTCTATGACATCGGCGTGGTGCCCACCAAGGAGCCCTATGCCAAGCGCACCAGCCACGGCATGATCCTGGGTGAGGGCGGCGAGAAGATGTCCAAGTCCCGGGGCAATGTGGTGAACCCCAACGACATCGTGGAGCAGTACGGCGCCGACACCATGCGGCTTTATATCATGTTCATCGGCGACTTTGAGAAGGCCGCTACCTGGTCCAACGATGCCGTCAAGGGCTCCAAGCGGTTCCTGGACCGTGTGTGGAACCTGGCGGAGAACGCTGCTGAGAGTTATGAGGTGACCCCTGCTAACGAGGCCATCATCCACAAGACCATCAAGAAGGTCACCGAGGACATCGATTCCCTGAAGATGAACACCGCCATTGCCGCCATGATGACCATGGTCAATGAGCTCTCCGCCAACGGCTGCACCCGGGGCGATATGAAGTACCTGCTGTTGCTGCTCAATCCCTTTGCCCCCCATATTACGGAGGAGCTGTGGGAGAACCTGGGCTTTGCGGCCCAGACCGGCAAGATGTGCTGCCAGGCCCAGTGGCCCGTGGCCGATGAGAGCAAGACCGTGGCTGCCACGGTGGATATGGCTGTCCAAGTGAACGGCAAGCTCAAGGGCACCATCTCCATGCCCACCGACAGCGAGGAGGCCGCCGTGGTGGATGCCGCGCTGAAGGTGGAGAAGGTTGCCAAGGCTGTGGAAAACATGAAGGTGGCCAAGACCATTCTGGTGAAGAACCGGCTGGTGAACCTGATTGTAAAGCCCCAGTAAATTCACTTTTTACCGGGATAGCTCTGCGGATTTTCTGATTGTGGAAAACCAAAAGCACAAATTTTCACCGAATTCTCTTGACATCCTTCCGTAAGGTCTGTATAATGCATTTGTTAAAGCCATTGTTTTATGGCCCTTAAAGTATCCTGGATTGAGCCGGATACCTCGGAGGGAGGGAAATATAGATGTCTGAGATCCATGTGAAGGACGGCGAGTCCATTGACAGCGCCCTGAAGCGGTTCAAGCGCAGCTGCGCCAAGGCTGGCGTGATTGCCGAGGTCCGTAAGAGAGAGCATTATGAGAGCCCCAGCGTCAAGCGTCGCAAGAAGTCTGAGGCTGCTCGCAAGAACAAGAAGCGCTATTATTGATCATTGAAAAAGGCTGTGCCCATCCGGCACAGCCTTTTTTCATGCTTTGCGGCTACGATCTGCGGGGAAACAGGGAGGGGAGCAGATCCTGCACCTGGGAGACGCACAAAAACGCCGCCGAAAATCCCAGGGCCGTCCCGGTGCGCAGCTTGTGGGCGATGGTCTCCCCGTCGTCAAAGAGGACAAAGTGTCCCTGTCCGCCCTGGGTGTATGTAAAATACCGGGCACACAGATCCTGGGAGAAGAAGACCGACGGGGATTCCCGCTCCATCAGCGCCTCCAGTTCCTGAGCGGTGAGGGGAGTCCCCTCGCCGGTGCGGGCCGGCAGCGTAAAGTCCATGCGCACCCGCTCCACCAGAAGCGCCGCCCGGCCGGAGTATTGCTGCAGGGCGTCCCGCAGCCGCTCCTGGAGGCTGCCGCCGGAGAGGGCGGTGGAGATCAGGACAATGGCACCCGGTGCGGCCGGAGCGTAGGATTCCGGTACATAGAGGGCCCTGCGGTTGGCGGAGAGGGTGCGGGACAGCTGCCCGGCAAAACGCTCCAGATCACTGCGGATGGGTACCTGGAAATCCAGCACGGCACCGCTGTATCCCCGGCGGCTGCACTCCCGCAAAACGGCGGCGCACAGGGCCTCCGGATCCTCCACCCGGGGGGATTCCTGGCTGCTGACAGACAGCAGCCCGCCCCGGGTCTGTAAGAGAATGCTCTGGCGCAGCAGCGTGGACTCCGGCCCGATCCGGTAGGATCTGTGGGCCAGAGCCCGGGTATAGCGGGAGGCCTCCTGGGTCTGGGCCGCCGTGACAGACAAGAAAAGCTGCAAGCCATCTCCCCCTTGTGTATTGATGTTTTGCCTGTTATACTAAAAGCAACCTATGCAGACAAGGAGCCGCTTATGCCCGTTTCTCTGATCCCAAACCATTTGTTTGAATCCTATCAGGATATCACGCCCCAGTGGCTGGCCGGACAGGGGGTGGAGCTGCTGCTCAGTGATCTGGACTTCACGTTGGCTCCCAAGAGCGTCCGCCAGCCGGACGAGGCGCTGCGGACGTGGATCGCGTCTTTGCAGGAGGCGGGGATCCGGCTGATGATCGTCTCCAACAACCGCTCCGGCCGGCGGGTGACGGAATTCTGCGCCCAGCTGGGCGTGGGCTACCAGGGCCACGCGGGAAAGCCCAGCCCCCGGGGACTGGAGGCCGCCATGGCCCGGGCAGGAACGGATCCGGTTCACACCGCCATGCTGGGAGACAAGCTACTCACCGATGTCCTGGCAGCCCATCGAGCCGGGGTTTTGGCCCTGATGGTGGAGCCTGCCGGCGGGGCAGTGACGGCCTGGCAGAAGGTGCTCCACGCCCTGCAGGCCCCCTTTAAGGCCGCCTGCCGCCGCCGCTTGGCGAAAATTGGGTGAAAAAAAGCGGTGGAAGACCGAAAAATACTTGCATTCATGGACAACATAGGATAAAATATCCTAGGTAAATTTCGTGAGAAGGAAATATTGAGAAAATGCCCTCCCGCAGGTCGTTTTCTCGTAGATTTGTGAGGAGGAAAACTATGCCTACCATTACTGCCGGCGATTTTCGCAAGGGAATGATTTTTGAGATGGAAGGAAAGCCCATGCTGGTGGTGGACTTCCAGCACGTCAAGCCCGGCAAGGGCGCCGCTTTTGTGCGTACCAAGTATAAGAACGTCATTACTGGTGCCGTCCGTGAGGAGGCTTTCAACCCCAGCGCCAAGTTCGAGCAGGTGGCTGTGGAGCGCAAGAACGCTGAGTACAGCTATAACGACGGCGACCTGTACTACTTCATGGATCCTGAGACCTTTGATATGGTTCCCCTGAACAAGGAAGTTCTGGGCGATGCCTTCCAGTTTGTCAAGGAGAACACCATGTGCTCTCTGCTCAGCTACAAGGGCAGCGTGTTCTCTGTGGAAGTGCCCAACTTCGTGGATCTGGTGGTCACCGAGACCGAGCCCGGCGTCAAGGGTGATACCGCCACCAACGTCACCAAGGCCGCGACCTTGGAGACCGGCGCTGTCATCAAGGTGCCTCTGTTCATCAACGAGGGCGAGAAGATCCAGATCGACACCCGTACCGGTGAGTATCTGGGCCGCTGCAAGGAGTAACTGCCAAGAAGGGGGGACAACAGTCCCCCCTTTGGAATATCTGAAACATGCTACTTTTTTGAAAGGAAAGGAGCCATTATCATGGAAATTACTGAGAAGGTCGCCTATCTGAAAGGCCTGGCTGAAGGTATGGAGCTGGACACCGGCAAGAAGGAGGGAAAGCTCCTCTCTGCCATCATCGACATCCTGGACGACATGGCCCTGGAGATCGAGGACATGAAGGACAGCCAGCAGGAGCTGGCCGATGGCCTGGACGCTGTCAGCGATGATCTGGAGGACGTGGAGGACGTTGTCTTCGGCGAGGATGACGAGGATGAGGACTTCGACGACGAGTACGAGTACGACGATCTGGACGAGGACGAGGACTGCTACGCCACCACCTGCCCCACCTGCGAGGAGACCATCTATT